>NZ_JAUBUC010000013.1:0-93066 GCF_036705285.1 Microcoleus sp. B4-C1
GCCCGTCCTTTTTGGACGGGCGGGACGCCCATCCCACAAACTTGTGGAAGTTATTTAATTCTCATTCCTTAATTGCACTTGTCCCATGCGTATCGCCTCTGCCTTCTTCCTTCTTCTTTCTGCCTTCTTCCTTTTTCCCTCTTCCCTCTTTCTTCCATCCGTTACATAATCCGTTGCCGAACTTCCTTCAATTAATTCCCCAAATTTTGACAGTTTTGTCGATACTGCCACTGATAATAGTTTCACCATCGCTGCTAAAAGTAAGACAAGTAACAGAGTTTTGATGTCCGCTGAGAGTATGAATATGTTCGCCGGTACTGGCATTCCAAAATTTGATATTACCATCGGCACTAGCACTGACAACAGTGAGTCCGTCGGGACTAAAGGCGATCGCATTTATCGAGTTAAAATGCCCGGCCAAAGTGATTGGACTATCTGGATTCGATAGCTGCCGCAGTTGAATATTTCTGTCCCAGCCGCCAGTAGCCAAAGTCTGCCCGTCTGGGCTGAAAGCCAGACAATTCGCGTAACCTTTAATTGTTTGAAAGCATTCTCTGCTGCGGAGGTTCCACAGCTTAATTGTACCGTCAGAACTGCTGCTAGCGAGAGTTTGTGCGATCGGGCTAAAAGCAAGACTAACAATTCCTGCTTTATGAGCTCCCCAAGTTAAAAGACTGCCAAAAGTACAGATTAACTTTCCCGTCTCTAAATTCCAAACTTTGATAGTAGTATCTGCCGAACCGCTGGCGATAACTTGACTGTCGGGACTGATAACAATTGCGCTAATTTCCCCTTCATGTCCGAGGGAAGTATGCCGCAATTCTCCTCCTTGCCAAATTTCGATCGCACGATGTTTCGGAGTATTTCTGCTCCTTACAAAAACTTCGCTTTCTTGGCAAAGGATAAAAGTTTCTTGAGCGCGGGGATACTTGTCAACAGTATAGAGTATTTCTCCTGTATCTACATCGCAAATTCTAATTATTTTGCCGTGCAAAGTAGCCGTGCAAGATCCTCCGGGACTAATCGCAACATTTGTCCCAGTTTTCACAGTGCGGATGCAGTCAAAAAGCTTGTAAGGCACGAATTCTTTTAAAGCTTGGCGGACTAGAGGTTCTGTCCTCGATCGCAAAATTAAATAAGCAACTCGCTGCACTTCTGGTGCGGGGTCAAGCAGCGCCTCAATTGCTAAATTTAAACCAGCGCCTCCGTATTTAGGAGCATCTTTAACAGCGGCAATCCGAGCCTCGATACTAGGACTGTTGAAGCGCTGCTTGACTCCGGCGATGCCTCCCAAAACTGCGGCGGCGATCGGGATTTGACTTTGGCCGCCGAGGACGGCATCATATTCTCTGGGTTGGTTAGAATTGTCGGACATCATAGGATTTTAGATTTTAGATTTTGGATTTTAGATTTGAAGAATTGGAGGATTGAAGAAAGCGAACTCACGGATCAATCGGGGCAATTGTTGTCGGATATATCGTATTGTTTAGGTTGCTTACAATTATCGGCTATCATACGATTTTAGATTTTAGATTGAAGAATTGGAGGATTGAAGAAAAGGAACTCAGGGCTCAATCGGGGGAATTGTTATCGGATACTATGATTTGAATTTCTGCACAGATAAATCCGGTGGCTTGTAACCGGGCTGCTTTCGCTGACGCTCAAGCCTGGTTTAATATCGCAACTTATAACTTATTGACTGTTGCAGTTTATAGTATTATAATCAAATTAGCGTTTCACACAAAAATCCGAAAGTGATATGTCACACTTCACAACTATCAAGGTTCAGATCAAGAACGGCGAACTGCTGCATCAAGTGTTGGAAGAGTTGGGTTATCAAGTAGAGTGCAATGTGCAGGTGCGGGGTTATATGGGCGACGAAACTAATGCCGAGTACGTGATTCGGCAATCCAATGGTTACGATTTGGGTTTTCGCCGCAGCGGAGAGGATTACGAATTGGTGGCGGATTTTTGGGGCGCTCGAATTAATCAGCAGGAATTTGTCAATTCAATCAGTCAAAAATACGCGCGAAAAAGTTTGATGGCGGCGGTGCAGTCAGAGGGTTTTCATGTTGAAGAAGAGGAAACTTTGGCAGATGGAACGCTGAGAGTTGTAGTCGGTAGATGGGTTTAAGACTCGCGCTTGATTAGCTCGTTTTTACCTACCAAGAGGAATCACCATGTGGCGATCGGCGATCGTACTAATTATCCTGGCGCTTGTAGTTGGCATTGTTGCCGCGATCGCCCTTGGAACATACCGCTGGCATCTCGGTACCAAGGAACTGCGAGCGAATCTGGAAGCTGCGCGATCACCGATTAAACTTCTGACATTTGATGCGCGGGAAATCGCCGATTTACCCCAGCCCGTGCAGCGCTACTTTCGCGCGGTTCTCAAGGATGGACAACCGCTAATTGCAGCAGCGCGGGTTTCCCACGAAGGCACATTTAACATGAGCGAAACCGCAGAAAAATGGAGCGCCTTTACCTCAACTCAACTGGTAATTACTCAGCGCCCTGGCTTTGACTGGGAGGGGCGAATTGCCATGATGCCCGGTATCAATGCGTTTGTTCATGATGCCTACATTTCTGGCGAAGGCATCCTCCATGCGGCGCTGCTTGGCCTGGTGACTCTGGCGGATATCCGCGGCACTCCAGAAGCGGCACAAGGGGAACTGATGCGCTTTTTCGCGGAGGCTGCTTGGTATCCGACGAGACTGCTGCCGAGTCAGGGTGTTCGCTGGGAGGCTCTTGACAATTCTTCGGCCAGAGCAACGCTACAGGATGGCGACACCGCTGTTTCCCTGGATTTCCGCTTTGATGAAGCAGGGCTAATCGCCAGTATCCGCGCGGAGGCCCGCGCCCGTACAGTTAACGGGGGACTGGTGTTTGCGCCCTGGCAGGGCCGTTTCTGGGACTACGAATTGCGAGACGGTATGCGGATTCCGCTCTCCGGCGAGGTGGCGTGGCAACTGTCTGATGGCTCGCTATTGCCCTACTGGCGAGGCCGCATCACGAATATTGCTTATGAGTTTGCACGATGATTCTAGTTTGTGTTGTGAAGTTGCTTTGCGATTGTTAGATGAGTACGATCGCGCGGATGGCGAATGGATAGATTCTGTACGAGTGAAGATAGATGCTGCTGTTGCCATGTCCGAACATACTCCACCGATAGATGGCGAAACTTTTATTGCAGGGATTTGCGATCGTTTCCGGCAAGTACGCAAGAGTAAACAAGGCTATACTAATTGAAATGCTTGTATGATAGTTGTATTCAATTGCTGCATTTGCTGACTTCCTAACTCGCCCAATCGTCTCAGTATTAATCTCTGTTCAAGGCTGACAATCCGAGTCACTCTAACTTTAGAAGATACTCTTAATCCCGTGCTATAAAATTCTGGATCTGAAGCATTTAAAGCAAATTCATCTAAACTTAGGCTAGTGACATTTTGCGAAGAAATGAAGCAGATCGTAATTTCATCTATGGTTGAACTTGCCCACAGCACTAAAGCCGGACGTAACTTTTTCTGACTCAAATCTGTAAATGGAAATTCAGCTAAAACAATATCTCCTTTTTTTAGCTTCACTAAATTGGCTCTCCATCTTCAAGGGTGTAAATATCAGGTTCGTCGTGCAGGAATTGAAATGCTCCTCCGCTTTGGGCTAACTGGGCTATTTCCGCAGTAGAAGGATAGGGGATGTTACTAAATAGTTTTGCTTTGATTAGCAATTGCTCTTCTTCTGAGAGTGTCTGGATGATTTGTACTAAGGATTCAATGAGTTTTGTGTTCATAGCTGAAAAAATCTGGGGATATTTTATCTTGCTTCAACAAGGCAACCTTCGATCGCTTCATAGAGGTTTTGCAGAAATTCCTCAACAGTTTCTCCCTCAGTTGCACAGCCAGGAATAGCAGGAACTTCTGCCCAGTATCCGCCTTCTTCTGCTTCGTGAATAATAATTTTGATTTTCAATTGATTCTCCTAATTTATTCTCAAAACTTACCTTTTCATTACTGTAGCAGACTTTACTCCTCCAAGTCCACCTGTTTAACCTGCTCTAAAGGTATATCTAGCGCTTCTGCAATTTGTTCGTCGCTCAAGCCAAACTGCCGTAATTTATCAATTGTTTCAATCTTAGTTTGATTTTTGCTTTTCTGCTGCGAGTCGGGATTTTTAGGCTGACTTTTATCGCTGGTAGGAGTGGAAGGATTAGGACAATTGTTAATGTAACTAATACCAATAATTTTTTGATTATTTTTATTACCCAGAGTTGTTATAGTCTGATTTATATGCCGTTCTAGCACGGATTCAAGATTACTTTTCCTAACTGGTTCGCCAAACACTTCAGATAACATTTGTAAAAGTTCGTGACTAGCCTTTTTAACGTGCTGGGAGCTATAATCATAACTTTCTGCAACATCAGCATATCTTTGACGCTTCAGTATTCCCGAAATAATTTTTCGCTGCAAGTTATTTAGACGTTTACCTGTGTTGGTATAGACAGCTTCATCGACAAATTGCAATATCTGAGGACTGTCCATAGGTGGGATGGTGAGATAGGTATGGTTACTATAACAAACTTTTTCCCACTTTTTCCAACTTTTTTGGGCTTCGCATCGGATGTTTAGGAAGTTCCCACTTTTTCCAACTTTTTTTCCTTTACAGTTTTTGTGCGATCGGTCTAGCATGGATGAGTCTGCCATCAGCATCCTACTAGAGTTTTTGCAAATCACCTTAAACCATTTTCTAGCTAAGCCTTCACGCTGCTTGTTACTTCGTCAGCAACCATGATTTTACTGTACCACAAATTAACTCTCGAAAAGTTCGGAAATGCAGTTGGCGGCGATGTATGGATATTTAAGGCCTGATAAAAATTCGTTAGAAGGAAGCAACTCTGTGAAATCTAAGTGGACTGTTTATATCGGTATTTTGCTCTCTGTCTTGGCTATTATAGTAGCTGTCACCACTCCCGAAGTTCGTTATGGTTTGGGACTTGAGACTAATCCATCTCCTAAAAATGCTGAAATCAAAGAGGTTCCTGCTCCTAAAGATGCTGAAATCAAAGAGGTTCCTGTCATCGTTAGAACTGAATCTTCAGCACCTCTTGCAGGTGTTAACGTTGAATTCACATCTCAGAGAGGAATAGCCGCGACAGCAGTTACTGAGTCAAATGGCTACGTCATGGTGAAAATACCTAGCACAAGAGATTTACAAATCACGCTGAGGAAAGAGGGATTTGAAACAATTAGTGAGATAGTAGATCTAAAAGGAGGTTCAGTCGTAACAAAGACATATATATTAAAAAAAAAAACAAGCTGATTTAGGAAATTGCAAAGCAGAGAGTTGCACAGGACGTGCTCCAAAAAATCTTTGCGATCAAGATATGAGTATTTACACTACCGAACTCGTTAGTTTTCCAGAGTTAGGGGAAAAGTTCAAGAATCTGAATCTTGAGATAAAATACTCCGCTAAATGTCATGCTCGTTGGGTCAAACTGCCAACCGTGCCTGGTGCAACTATTTACTTTGAGGGCAAAGATAAAAAACGATTCCAGCCTCTGCGTATGCAAGATGATTATCCAGAACCTCAAGTTACGGGTATGTTGTCTGCAGACATAACAGATATTCGAGCTTGCGTAAGTCGTCCAGGAAAAGAGCCTCTATGCACAGGTTTGGTCAAATAAAGATGGTCGATCGCCCTTAGTTTTTTTAAAGAGCGATCGACTGCTTCTATGTTTGTGAAGCCTATCTAATTAAACCCTTTGCTAGCTTAGATTTTACGCTACTTGTTGCCCCGTCAGCAGCCATAACTTTCCTGTATAACAAATTAATTATCGGAATGTTCGGAAATGCAGTTTGCACCGATGTATGGATATTTAAGGCACGATCAAAAATTAGTTATAAGGAAATAACTCTATGAACTCTAGGTGGACTGTTTATATTGGTATTTTGCTCTCAACTTTAGCTATTATAGTAGCTGTCACCACTCCCAAAGTTCGTCAAATTTTCGGATTTGAAACTAATCAGTCTTCTAAAGATGCTGAAATCAAAGAGGTTCCTGTCATCGTTAGAACTGAATCTTCAGCACCTCTTGCAGGTGTTAACGTTGAATTCACATCTCAGAGAGGAATAGCCGCGACAGCAGTTACTGAGTCAAATGGCTACGTCATGGTGAAAATACCTAGCACAAGAGATTTACAAATCACGCTGAGGAAAGAGGGATTTGAAACAATTAGTGAGATAGTAGATTTAAAAGGAGGTTCAGTCGTAGCAAAGGCATATATATTAAAGAGTACCTCAAAGAGTACCTCATTCTCAACACCGCCAATATCTGCTGATAAACCAACTCCAGTCCCTGTTGGTGCTACTCCTACGGGACTTTCACCCACTCAAATCTCTGCAAAGGAGCCGAAGCCACCAAAAGTCGAGTGTAAAAATTTTGGTGGGACCTTAGCCAATGAGGGTGAATACACAGATATAATTCCTGTTGCAAATAAAGCTGCAAAACCAGTATCAAGATTCTATATTACTAGAAACAGTCCTCGGTCGATTGTGTGTGAAATTCAGAAAAATTTTGGTGAGCTTCCTTTAGCATATGCCTTACCTGAAAATTCGGAATTGGATAGCATAGTAGCTAAAATATACGTTGACGGAAAGTTACGAAAGAATATTGATTTAAATCGTGGTGAAGCATTGAGAGAAAACATAGACATCACAAATGCTTCCACATACAAAGTGGAATTTACTGTGACAGATAAGTCCGACAAAAGTGACTATATTTATGTTCTTCAAAAGTAGCATACTTATCTAACCAGAAGCTAAAAGTAAACAGTTTGTAACTACAAAGGCGATCGCCCTAACCAGAAAACCCAAGTGCGATCGCCCGCAACTACCAAATCGTTTCAACATTAGGAATATCATACCGCCGCGCGATCGCAACTAAAATGCGATCGATCGCGCCTATCTTTCTCAAGCTCCCCTGGAAGTTGCAATTACTACGTTAACCTGCTACCGTTAACATAGACGCATCGTAGGAAAACAACCGATGACACTAACAGAATTACTCCCTACCATTAGACAACTGTCTGCGATCGAGAAACGAGAGTTAATCCGCATTCTAATGGAGGAAGAGGATATCAGTGATGAACAGGTGTGGAAGGATCAATTTGAAGCTACAACAGACGCTCAGTGGGATAGTCTAGCTGAGATAGTACGCCAGGAAATCGCTGCTGGCGAGATTACACCTTTGGCTGACATTTTTCCATCAGAGTCATGAAATCAAGTGTTACTAACGCATTTCGCAAGAAACTTGACCAGCTTCCTGCATCTGTTCAAGAGCAAGCTGCCAAAGCATACGCGCTTTGGAGTTCAGATCCTTACCACAACAGTCTTCAATTTAAACGAGTCAGTCAGCGTCAACTTATTTATTCAGTTCGCATAGGACTAAATTACCGAGCTCTTGGCTTACTAGAAAACGATCGCATCTATTGGTTTTGGATTGGCGCACATACAGAGTATGACGAGTTGCTTCAACGGTTGTAGGTTCGCAATCGACATCCAACAATTAATACGCTCTTCGTCTGCAAATATCCTACGCATCAAGACTGTTTATCCTGCCCAATCGCCTCTCGCTCCGCTTCTAAACCCGACAATAAATCAGTCAAACCTACATTTTCATTTTCCATAATCGTTGCCATCCGATCGATTAGTTGGGGAGCTTGAGGTTGTTTGGGAGCAAGTACAATTAGATTACCTATTTGGAGTAGCACCAGCATATCTCCCTGATTAACATTGAGAGAATCTTGTAATAACTGGGGAATGGTAATTTCCCCTCCCTGTCCTAGAAGAATCGGGAATTGTTTAATTTATACATCCGTTTCTTGTGAAGTTATTGTCACGACTTTAACCTCAGCCTTTAGTGTTAAGTTTCTAAGATTCCTGATTATAGCAAGTTTTAGGCGGTGTAGGTTTTTAGCGATCGCCCTTACCAGACAAAAGTGCGATCGCCCGCAACTACCAAATCGTTTCAACGTAAGGAATATCATACCGCCGCGCGATCGCATCTTAGTTTCGATCGCGCGGCAATTGCTCGATCGCCTGGATGATGCAACTATCAGTCCAACAACCGGACTCACTATTGAGGATGTGCGGAATTTGCGATCTGCTCGAAATTAGAGCCAAGTTATCCACCTGCTTTCAGCCACCCAAAAACCTGCTCCACAGTCAAATCTAATGTTAAAAAACTTGGCACGGGCAACCGATCTTGTCCCGTTAACTCAACTGGTTCTCGTCCGGGAATAAATGCTAAAATAAACCGTTCCTCTGGATCGATTAACCATCCGAGCTGAGTCCCGTATTTCAAACAGTGTAAAATATTACTAATCACCTTAGTTGCTTTCTGGTCTGGGGATAAAATTTCTACTGTCCAGTCGGGATGAATTTCAAAGGAATTCGGAACTTCGCCATCCGCTTCAAAAGTGATTCTATCCCAAGCAAATACTGTAGCATCAGGTACAATAGAACGCCCGCCAAAAGTACAGCGCAATTCGGGAAAAGCAAGAGCAATTCGTTCTGTTTCCCCAACTAGATTAACAGCGTTGCAAAACTTGAGTTGCAAACGAGAATGTTTGCCTTGAGGCATAATCTTTTGGTGAATGCGTCCGTTAATAAATTCACTCGCAGGTTGAGTTTCCGGTAGTTTGAGGAAAGCTTCGAGAGTGAGAGAAATGGGAAGTGCTGCTGTCATCGCTTTGAATTCGGTGTCATTGCCACTCTGCCATAATTTTATCATTAACTCTATTCTGTGTTTGTAGACCGATCGACCTCACCCTCACCCTCATCCTCCAAAATCTCACCCAAATAGCGCTGCACAAACTCCCGCGCTGCATCTATATCGAGCAACTTTAACGCCACAACCATCTTCACAAGCGTGTTGACCGTTGGATCTATCAACTCATTAAACCAACGATAGACAACAGAACTTCGCACACCCATTGCGATGCCAATTTGTTTTGGCTAATGCCATAGGTGTTCAGCACATCTCTCAAAACTCGACCAGCTTTTCCCATGCACCCCATGATGCCATACCAAGTCCGGCTTAAATACTCCCTTTATTTCTTAGTCTGCGGAGGCAGACTTCGTTTGACAAGAAGCGGTTTCAACCGCCTCCTTCATAAACCAAGTAACTTTCCCAAAAACCCCTACCTCAAAAACAACTTATAAGCCGGATTTTGACTCTCATCCCCATACTGATAGCCCAGCGTATCCAAAAAAGCCTGCCATTCCTGCATCTCATCGGGCGGCACCTGAATTCCCACCACAATTCGCCCGTAATCTGCGCCGTTATTTCGATAGTGAAAAACGCTGATATTCCAGTTAGGGCTCATCGAACCGACAAACTTCATCAACGCACCGGGACGTTCGGGAAATTCAAAGCGATAAAACAATTCATGATTCGCTAGCATCGAACGCCCGCCCACCATATGCCGGACGTGCAATTTCGTTAATTCATCATCAGTTAAATCCAAAGTCTTGAAGCCACAATCTTCAAAACTTGCGGCTATCTTCACCGCATCGGCACGGTTTTGAATTTGTACACCGATAAAAATATGTGCTTCTTTTTCATCCGCAATTCGATAGCTAAATTCAGTTAAATTGCGCTTTCCAAGACACTCGCAAAACCTGCGGAGACTGCCAGCTTGTTCGGGAATTGTGACTGCAAAAATGGCTTCGCGGCGTTCACCAAACTCTGCTCTTTCTGCTACAAAACGCAGCCGATCGAAATTCATGTTTGCACCGCAAGCAACAGCAATTAATGTTTCTCCTGCGATTTGTTCCCGTTCGACGTAAGCTTTCGCACCTGCGATCGCCAAAGCGCCAGCAGGTTCTAAGATCGATCGCGTATCTTCAAAAACATCCTTAATCGCCGCGCAAACATCATCCGTATGCACCAAAATAATCTCATCCACATACTCCTGACACAACCGAAAAGTTTCCTCCCCCACTTCCCGCACAGCAACGCCGTCAGCAAATAAACCCACCTGCGACAAACGCACCCGTTTACCCGCTTTCAGCGATTGATTCATTGCATCGGAATCCACTGGTTCGACGCCAATAATCTTAATTTCCGGCCGCAACCGCTTGACATAGGCCCCAATTCCCGAAATCAATCCACCGCCGCCAATTGCCACAAAAATCGCGTGAATTGGTTTTTGATGTTGCCGCAGAATTTCCATGCCGATCGTACCCTGTCCAGCAATCACGTAAGGGTCATCAAAAGGGTGAATAAAAGTCATACCTTTTTCCGCCTCTAATTGGCGCGCAAAGGCGTAGGCATCATCGTAAGCATCCCCATGCAAGACTACCTCTCCACCACGGGCTATCACCGCATTTACCTTCACCTGCGGCGTCGTTACGGGCATGACTATAATCGCGCGAGTGCCCAGGTGGCGGGCGGCGAGGGCGACTCCTTGGGCGTGGTTGCCGGCGGAAGCTGCAATCACACCTTGTGCTAGCAAATCCGGCGACAGTTGCGCCATTTTGTTGTACGCACCCCGCAGTTTGAAGGAAAACACCGACTGCATATCCTCTCGCTTCAGCAAAAGTTTATTGTTGAGCCGTGCTGATAGATTCGGGGCGCATTCTAGGGCTGTTTCTTGAGCAACATCGTAGACGCGGGCGGTGAGGATTTGTACTAGGTAATCGCAAAGCATGGGGTTAGCAGGTTGGTTGATGCCGGATGGTGGGATAATTGTACGGCACTTGTGTTAGTATTTTGCGGGGAATTGGCGATCGAATAGCTGCAAGCTTCACTAACGGGCGATCGCAAGTTTTCAATAATAACTTTTCGCTTTGGGAACATAAGGAGCCTGAAGACTATGAATAATATTTCGTTTTTGCCGTTTACCCCGGTTATAAAATCCAGTTTGTGAGCGTATTAGTCCGTAATCCTTGATTTAGCTAAACAGACGGGAATCCCCACACGCTTGTCGCTTCGATTAGTGTGGGATGAAAGGCGCGGTAGGCGGGTGGATGACTCGTTAAACAAACTCTTTGTTTAACGAGTCTATTTTGTACTTCAATATACTTTACTCATGCACTTGACAGTAAATAAAGTATTCGGGTACAGTAACACTAATTGATATGTACCGACCACGCCCAAGGAATGAGAAGCTCTTACCAATATCGATTACGTCCAACAAAGTTACAAGCCATTGAAATCGACAGATGGCTGTCAATGTTATGCGCTCAATACAATTACTTGTTGGCTGATAGATTCAATTGGTACGAGCAAAACCGTTCTGCCATCAATGCGTGTCGGCTAGTTTGCCATTTACCCGAACTGCGGGATAATCCAGAATATTACAGTCAGAAAAAAACGTTACCTCAACTCAAGAAAACTCATCCTTGGTATGCCGAGATTTACTCTCAAGTTCTTCAAGATGTAGTTAAGCGAGTTAAGGTATCTTTTGATCGTTTCCTAAAAGGTGATAGCAACGGAAAGCGTAGTGGCAGACCTCGATTTAAACCACGCAGTCGTTATCGCACGTTCACTTATCCTCAAGTTAAAGACGGTTGTTTACAAAATAACTTAATTAACTTGCCGATGCTTGGAAAAGTTAAGGTTGTTTTACACCGTTCCATACCTAATGGATTCAAAATCAAAACCGTCTCTATCACTAAAAAGGCTGATGGGTACTATCTTACGCTCTCCCTAGAAGATTCAACAGTTCCTACGATTAAACCAGATTTTAATCCTCAAAAGATTACTGGAATTGATGTTGGGCTAAAGAATTTCTTGACAACCTCTGAGGGCGAAACAGTTGCAATTCCTCAACATTACCGCAAAGCCGGGAAACGTCTGCGAACTATTCAGAAGCGAGTATCGCGTCGTAAAAAAGGTAGCAACCGGAGACAGAAAGCAGTTAAGCAACTGGGAAAATGTCACAAGAAAGTAGCAGAGAAGCGTAAAGACTTTCATTTTAAGACGGCTAACGAGCTGTTGAAAAAATATGATGTTGTTGCGGTTGAAAATTTGAATATTAAAGGACTGGCTCGTACAAAATTAGCTAAATCTGTGTTGGATGCTGGGTGGTCAAGCTTTCTGTCGATTCTAACAAATAAAGCCGTAAATGCTGGTTTGTTGGTAATCCCAGTAAGTGCCTACAATACTTCACAAGATTGCTCTAGTTGTGGCGAAAAAGTACCAAAAAAGCTGCATATTCGTTGGCATGACTGCCCTCACTGTGGGTGTAGTCTAGACCGCGATCATAATGCAGCAATAGGAATCAAAAATAGGGCGGTGGGTCATCCCGTGCTTAAAGCTCAGTCAATGTCCGAAGCAATAGCTGGAGTCACTGAGAAGCCTACACCATACTGTACTAAGTTGGTGTAGGAGTATGTCACTATGTAAATTCATGAACGTACAAATTACAGATTTGCGTGCTGACGACGAGCCAAAAATTCAACAGGTAGCTAGATTAATAGTTGAAGGTTTTAAAGAGCATTGGCCCGATGCTTGGCCCGATCTAAAATCTGCTTTGCAAGAAGTGCAAGAATCTTTAGCAGCCGATCGCATCAGTCGAATTGCTGTCGGGGACAGCAATCAAGTTTTGGGATGGATTGGCGGGATTAAACAGTATGACGGTAATGTTTGGGAACTGCACCCGCTGGTAGTGGGAACAGAATTTCGCGGACAAGGAATTGGTCGATCGCTCGTAGCTGATTTAGCAACAGAAGCTAAAAACCGGGGAGGGCTAGTGCTGTGGGTGGGTACCGACGACGAAGACAATCAAACCACTCTTTCAGGCATCAATCTTTATCCTAACGTTTGGGAACACATCGCCAAAATTAGAAATTTGCGCGGTCATCCCTACGAATTTTATCAAAAAATGGGTTTTGCGATCGTGGGAGTGATGCCCGACGCGAACGGAATTGGCAAGCCCGATATTTTCATGGCAAAGCGGCTGTAAAGTTTAAGCTGTTGAGCATTTAAATAGAATGTCAACAAACAATTCGGTGTCTTGTGGGGTGGGCGTCTCGCCCGCCCTGAATATGAAATTTAAATGCGTGACAGCTTAATGTTGGTTCTAAATTTACTGACTGGTGGCTTGCCAATTCAACACTTAGCAAAATTAGTTGTTGAAAGTTTCCCAGAAAATCGGTCTAGTCTGGACGTGCGAACCCCGTTCGAGGGTCGCTAATAAACAAACCCAGAACTAACGAATCCATCACCGTATCCCAGACAGGAGTCAAACGTTCAGCATCGTCAACCCAGTAATCAAAAGTAATCAAACACTGAACATTAGAACCCAATCCAATACAGATTCGCGAAAAAGCTTCCCGCTGTTCTGGAGGATCGATAAACTTAAATTCAGTCCAAACAATGCGGGCAGTTTGCCGCTTCAATTGGATAATGTCCCCAGGAGCGATCGGATTTCGGGTATCATCTTCAACCACCTTCTGTAATAGCGGCACCAGCGGAAAATCTGCCCAGTTATTAGGTGGTAGCAAATTAAACGAAACCTCCAAACAACAATCATCATCCGGCGGCTTTTTATCCGTAAATCGGAACGACTTAGTATCCGGTTCAAAATGCCAATCTTCCGGCACATCAAAGCGGACTGCACCTCTTCCTGCTACAAAAATTCGAGTTCCAGGCTTTGACTTCCAATTGTGGTTTTCTTTGAGTTCTAAAGTTTCCTTGAGCCATTCTTGCTTTTTGCGCTTAGACATAAACAGAACACCAAATTGCTGCTAATGTGTAGTTTTAGACCTTGCAAACACATTTTAACTCTATTTTGCTCGCGGTTTGCTCAAATATAACAATCCTTACAAAAATTATGAATTCCTCTCTTCTCTATACCTCTGTGTTCTCTGCGCCTCTGCGGTAAAAAATAATTTCTTTGACAATTGGCTAACTTTTATTTTTCACTCTTGGGAATCACATACCTAATTCCCCCTTTATTCCCAGCCGCATCGCCCTTGTAACGGGGGATAACATGAATAGCCGCGTGACTGCGACTTTGACCAGCCTGTTTATTAATATTGATTCCCACATTAAAACCGTCAGGCTGAAACTCTTTACTTAACATCTCTTGTACCTTATTAGCCATAAACCAGCAAGCCGATTGCTCTCGAAACGGCAGTTCAAAATAATTAGCAACGTGACGTTTGGGGATGATTAAAACATGACCTTTGCTGGCGGGATAACCGTCAAACATCGCAAAAGCTGTTGCTGATTCAGTTAGCAAAATTAGGTTTTTATACGGATTGCAGAATATGCAGTTATTAGTGGAATTTCTTTGATGGTTGTAATGCACGTATTTGTAAATTTCGCAAGACTCATCTAGGTGAACTGGCTTAAATGGAAGTTTGACAATGCACTGATATGTAGGTTTTTTGTGGACATAATGTTCTCGAAATCCTTCTTTTTTGATATCCCTTCTCACCGCAAAATACGCATTCCCTCCCGGTTTCAACAGGTGCGACACTTCCATCAGGACATTAGCTTGTTCTTCAGGAAACAAAACATTCAAAACATAAAAACAAATGATTGTGTCGAATTTATCTTCGGGGAATTCCGGGAAATAATAAGGGTCATAACCCGTAATATCGAAGCCTTTTTGCTGCAACAATCTAACATCGCTGCCCAAGCCGCACCCAAAATCTAAAACTTTGCCTTGCAGCAAGTTTTTATCTAATAAAAATCTTGCCGGAAATGACAAAAAAATTCTTTCGATGGCCGTCAGGTGGCTGAATTTATTTTGTTGCTTTTTCATGGCCGCATAAATTTGATTTAAATAAATATTCTTCCCTCCGCGCACCATTCGGACGAGAGTTTGTGTAGTACCGATTTCAAGATCCGAATGTTATCTAAAAATTTTATCATTATTGCAGTTTGGCGATCGCCCCTTTTTCCACCAACACCTTACCAGTCACCAAATCCCGCACCGTCGCCAACAAAACTCGCTTCTCATCCACCTCAAAACTCACCGAAACCCTGTCAATTCCCAATACCCCAGGCGGGTTCAAATGCGCTACACAAACCTGCTGGTGGTGGCTTTCCAAAGAGCGAAAATCCGTCTGTTTGTTGAGCCAACTGCTCGTCATTTGCCCTTTTTCGTTAAAAATAACCTCCGCTTGCGATACCTCTGCCACTTCCCCAATATCTAACCTAATTTCCCTTTGCCCTTCAATTGCCACTTGCAGCGTCAACTCTTCGGAACTTTGACAGGGATACTTCATTTCCTTGCTAAATATCGGCGAATAAGCATAAGCTTTAGCATAAGGTTCCCAGAGGCGAATTGCATAGCTGTGGCGCAAATAATCGTCAACACTCGCTAATTGTGTCAACGCTAAAGCACCGTGCGCCACCGCTTCAAACGGCTTGTCTTTTTGGACTTTTTGCCGCCCAAAATACGAAACCACTAAATTAGATACAGCCGGGATTAAAGAAGTTCCTCCTACCAGCAAAACCTGTTCGATATCTGCTTTGCCGATACCTTTTCCCTGTGCAATACTCAGCACTTCATCTAAACTTTCCCGCAACTGTTCTAACAACTGCCTAGATTCCAGAATTTCTTCAAGCTTGTCTCGGTTTAGCTGCAAGTCGTAAGACATAAAATTTTCATCGTCAAACCAGCTTTCCTTCGCCTCATTAACTTGAGAAAGTTGAATTTTTAATTTTTCCGCTATTTCTAATAAGTTTTGCCAGCCAATTGGGCCGACTTCTGCGCGCGACGAACCAATTTGCCGCAAATAATCTTCGACAATCCAGATGTCAATATCTTCGCCGCCTACATAAGCATCGGATTTTGCCAATACTTCGGCACGTACCCCCCCCAGCCCCCCCTTGGTAAGGGGGGGAGCAAGATTTGTCCCCGCGTTGCTAAGGGGGGAATCGAGATTTCTCCCCCCCTTGGTAAGGGGGGAAGCGAGATTTCTCCCCCCCTTGGTAAGGGGGGGTAAGGGGGGGGTTAGAGCAGTGCGAACTAAACTTAAATCTAAAGTTCCCCCACCAAAATCAACTACTAAAACTAGAGAACCGGGGCGTTTTACTGCATATCCCAGGGCGGCCGCGGTGGATTCATCTATTACCTGAACTTCCGCAACTCCCAAACTTTCTCCTAAGTCGCGAAACCAATCTAGATATCGCTCAAATGCTCCGACTGGTACTGTAAAAATTACTTTGTCGGGCTGTATATTTTGTAAATATAATTGTTTCCAAATACTTGTGATAAACTGTTCTGCTACTAATTCTGGTGTGTAGGTTTCGCTGTCGATATTGCGGGGCGGTGGCTGAAAGTCGGCGGCTAAATTGCGTTTAAAAGCTTTAAAAAAACGGTCGGGCTGGGATTGCCCCAAACGCTGCGATCGCACTTTTTCTCCCAGCACCAACTCTTCGGCATTTTTCACAAAGACTAAAGTCGGCACTACAGAGATTTCTCGAACATCTCCGCTCAAACTATTAGTTTTGAAAATCCGGGAGATATCGCCCAATCTCAAAGTTTCTGGTGTTTGCGTATCCGGGTTGAGAATGCAGACAACTGTGTTGCTGGTGCCGAAGTCAATGGCAACTGTAGTCATGGTGATTTTAGATTTTAGATTTTAGATTTTAGATTTAATTTTTCATTGGCAAGTGTAGTCATAGTGATTTTAGATTTTAGATTTAATTTTTCATTCCCGCTGGCAGGGTGCGACTAACTTTAGCAGGAGTAAGAATTCGTTCTCCCTCCCGATAGCCGACAAACCGAATATAAACTAATTCTCCTTCGGTTATATCCTCAACATCCGGCTGGTGCAACTGCGGATTGTAAGCAGTTTGTTCCCAAGCAGAACCGATTGTTTGAAAATCCCAGCTTGATAACAGGTTTTCTAAGGGAGTAAACAAAGCTGAGAGATTTTTGGCTGGCATATCCGGCTTGGCTTCAGCCATTTTGCGGGCGGCGGGATAGTTGGTTAACAAAGTTTGCAACTGTTCAAAGGTAGCGCGGCGAAAATCGGCAGTTAGTTGAGTTTTTTGCTGCTGCAATTCCGATCGCAGCCGGAAACACTGCTGCCTCAATTCTTCTATTTCGCTGGGCTCAGTTGAGATTGTAGCGGATATTGGCAGTGCGAGCAAAGTGCGATCGAACTCTTGGAAATTCAAATTCAGCACTGTTGCCAGCCGCCTCAGTTGGTCTAGCGTCAGTTTTCCCACGTCTCCCTGCCGCACTAAGCGCACCGCAAAGCGACTTAAGCCTGCTTTTTCGCCTAAGTCTTGCCAATCGAGAATGTCTAGCTGATTCATGCGTTCCCGCAGAATTGTATCGTACTTAAACTCGATCGCATCTCCCGCCTCGGATGCAGCATAAAGGTAGATTAAAATTAGAAAAATGCCCCCAATAGCCAGCGCGAAGCTGAAGGCAGGCACTGTTGTTACATCAACTGTTGCACCGAGGAGCTCAAACATCTTTAACTCTTCTAAACTTGTTTTAAAGTCTGCGTTTGTTCAACGATCACATTTTCTTCGCCTTGGTAATATTCTGGCAGCAAGTCTTGAGATTCTACTTTGCCGAGGGCTTTTTCAATTCCGGCGGTGGTTTCGGTGCAACTAGAACCGGTGGCGTTGAGGACGGTTTCGGTAATTTTGCCGTCTTTGCCGATGCGGTATTCTATTTGGCGGTATTCTGCCATAATTCTTCCTCTTGGTTTAATGCTTGAGTGTTGACTGTTGAGTGTTGAGTTATATTATAGATTCTATTTACCAATTATTCTAATGAATTTTTGTAGCGACAATGCAACCGGGGTTTCGCCGGAGATTCTGGCTGCGATAGCAGCGGCTAATTCCGGTGCTGTGATGTCTTACGGAGATGATGAATATACACAGCGTTTGCAAGTTAAATTTTCGGATTTGTTCGAGACATCGGTGACTGTTTTTCCGGTTGCTACCGGTTCGGCTGCTAATGCTTTGGCCCTGGCGGTTGTTACTCCTCCTTACGGCGCTGTTTACTGTCACGCGGAATCTCATATTAATCTAGATGAATGCGGCGCGCCGGAGTTTTTTACAGGCGGTGCCAAGTTAGTTACAGTAACAGGAAATCATGGTAAAATAGAGCCAGAGACTTTAGGAAAAATACTCGATCGCGCTGGTGCAGGTATCGTCCATCACGTACAGCCTGCAGCCGTCAGCATCACTCAAGCAACGGAAGCCGGCACAGTCTACAATCCAGCAGAAATTTCGCACATTTCGGAAGTAGTTCGCGCTCACAATTTGCACCTGCACATGGATGGAGCTCGCTTTGCCAATGCTGTCGCCAGTCTTGGCTGTTCTCCTGCTGATGTCACTTGGCGCGCTGGTGTAGATATTCTATCGTTTGGAGCAACAAAAAACGGCGCGATGGCTGCGGAAGCTGTGGTATTTTTTAATCAAGAATTAGCAAAGACTTTCCCTTTTTACCGCAAGCGCAGCGGCCATCTTTTCTCGAAAATGCGGTTTTTATCGGCACAGTTGGAAGCGTATATAACGGATGATTTGTGGCTGAAAAATGCGGCTCATGCAAATAATATGGCAGCTAAGTTGGCGCAAGGGTTGGCAGGTGTTGAGGGAGCGAAGTTTTGCCATCGGGTTGAAGCAAACGAGATTTTTATTCAACTTCCCGAATCGATAATTACAGCGGTTTTAGCGGAGGGCTTTCTGTTTTATCGGTGGGATGAATGTACTGTTAGACTGGTAACGGCTTTTAATACTTTGGAAGCGGATGTTATTGCTTTGGTGGAAGCGGTTAAACGACATCAATGATTAAAATGTAGGGGCGGGTTTTACAAATAATACCGGCCAGCTATGAACAATCTAAGAAACCCGCACCCACCTAACAAATAATCCACATCAACCTTGATTTATATTAAATGCAAAAATAGGCGCGGCATTTCTCGTTGGGTGGGGGCGGGTTTGAGAGATTGTGTGTTATTTACAATTATTGTTTGTGAACCCGCCCCTACATTTTAAATGCGAAAAATAGGCGCAGGATTTTTCGTTTGATGGGGGCGGGTTCGAGAGATTGTTGGTTATTTACAATTATTGTTGGTGAAACCCGCGCCTACAATTTAATAGGTTCAGGAATAGGTTCTGCAACTGCGGCTAGTTCGGGTTCAACTTCTTCGAGGTGTGCTTCTAAAAGCGCCAGATTTCTCATGTTTGATTTATAAAAAGCATCGAAGATATCTCCGACTAAAGGTACTGAGCCAACAACGGCTTCTAGACCGATATTGTAAACCATTTTCCCTAGAGTTTTTTGGGGAATGTTGAATCGAGTTGCTAAATAAATTAGGTAGGCGGAAAACGCCGTATCTACGATATCCCCAGCACCCGGAACTAAACCGATAATGGGATCTAAACCAATGCGAAATTTAGTACCGGGGATGCCAATGGCGGTATCCATTAAGCGGCTGAGTTTGCGGATGCGGTTGAGGGTGGCGAGACGCTCTATTTTGTTCATATTATTATTGTTGAACTAGGCTTAAAATTTGAAATCTGTCGGAAGACGGAAAAAACCATCTAGAAACCGCTCATTTTCCATCTTCGCTAATATGCTGAATTCCCCATTCGTGCATGGCATTAATAATCGGTTTGAGACTTTCGCCCAAAGACGTTAGCGAATATTCAACTTTTGGCGGCACTTGCAGGTAAACTTCCCGATGCACGATCCCGTCTGATTCCATTTCCCGCAGTTGCTGCGTCAGCATCTTCTGAGTAATGCCGTTGACAGCTCGTTGCAGCTCGTTAAAGCGCTTCACTCCTGGAAACAACTCCCGCAGAATCAAGACTTTCCAGCGCCCGCCTATCACCTCTAGAGTGCGTTCTACAGGGCAATTTGCCCGATCGACCTTTACTTCTTGGACTTGCATAGTATCTTTTTGGTAAGTATCGCACTTTTAAGTGCGTACTATCCATAATAACTTGACTCGGTTTAAAATAAAAACATCACAGAAACACCCGATAAATTACACTGAGGATTCAGCAAATGATTACCATTAGAAAAAGTGAAGCAAGAGGACACGCTAATCACGGTTGGCTCGACAGTTACCACACATTTTCTTTTGCCGGCTATTACGATCCAAATTATATGAATTTTCGCTCTTTGCGGGTAATTAATGAGGATGTCGTTAGCCCCGGCAGAGGTTTCGGCACTCACGGACACAGCGACATGGAAATCATTACTTATGTATTAGAAGGAGCATTAGAACACAAGGACAGTTTGGGTACTGGTGCAGTGATTAAACCCGGTGAAGTGCAGCGGATGAGTGCAGGTACAGGTATCCAGCACAGCGAGTTCAATAACTCGCAAACAGACCCGGTTCATTTGCTGCAAATCTGGCTTTTACCCGATACAAAAGGCTTGCAGCCGAGTTACGAGCAGCGGGAGTTTCCTTTAGCAGAAAGGCGCGGAAAACTACGCTTAGTAGCGGCACGAGATGCGAGAGATGGTGCTGTCAAAGTGCATCAAGATGTGGATTTGTATGCGGCTGTTTTGGATAAAGACTCGCGGGTTTCTTATGCTTTGCAGCCGAATCGCCATGCTTGGGTGCAAGTTGCTCGCGGCTCGGTTGTGCTCAACGGTTTGACTTTACAAAATGGCGACGCTGCGGCGGTTAGCGGGGAGGCTGAGGTGGTGATTGAAGCTACGGAAGATGCTGAATTTTTGCTGTTTGATTTGGCATAGAATAGCATACGAAATCCCCGGCTTCTCCCAGAAGTCGGGGATTTGAAATTACTCGGCGGTTGAAACCGCTACTACAAAAACGAAGTCCGCCTTCGCGGACTAATAAATTAATCAGCCATCCAAGATTTTGTCCCAAAAATACCTGCTACAAGTTCGGGAATGCCAAAATCAACATCTAAGCTTTCCCAGTGCACGCTACTACCGGAAGGCGGCAGCCAAACATCAGCAAGTTGTTCTGGTGAAGCAGCTTCTAAGCCTTGTGCCAGCTTTGGCGGAAAAGAAAAAATAGCGCCGTTTTTCAGCTTGATAACTATTAAATCTTCCGACTGGTTATACTGCACTGATTCGGCGCGGGGTTCTGTAGCCTCAGCGTTTTTCCATGCTTGCTTGGCTTTTGCTATTTGATCTCGGAGATTTTCCTCAGTTAACTCTTTGTCCCAGTTTCTAAATACCATATATTTCTTGCCATCGGTTTTGTTAAGTTTGGATACTTGATTATTGCCGCATGGGATTGTGTTAAGCGGACTGTGAAGGACATGATACTTAATCATGGGTTACTACTTAGGAAATAAGTAAATAGGAGGAAGAAAGTAAATTTTATTTGTGATATTTTTGCTAAAGTTAAGTGTTTAGGATAAATTTTTATGCAACAAAACCCGATCGCCAGAAAGCATCTTATTGGGAGCCTGATCACTGGTTTAGCAGTTGGCGCACTCGCGGGCGCACCTATCGGCTGGATGGCTAATGGGGAATATTCCCAGCAGCGTTTTGCTAAACTTATCATTTGCCAACAACAAAATAGAGATCAGCCAGTTGCTATTGTTGAGGCTAGGTGCGGTTCCCGATTCTAAATTTTTCTGCTAGCCAGAGGGCTGTGTCAAATATTTTTAGGCTTGTGCGAATGTCGAAAGTTCGATCGCGCAGGCATTTTGGCGTTGTCAACCGTAAATATGCCACAAACCGGATAACTTTTCCGTCAGTTGATATGTGGGTATGTTAAATTGACACAATAATGAATTACAGCAGAACAATTCCGGCTATTTTGAGTGCTACGATCGCCCTGAGTTCGATCGCCCTCATCCCACTGACATCACCTCAAATTGCCCTCGCATTAACCGCCGACAAAGTTAAAACTGTTGCCCAACAAATTACTGTTCGCATCCAGGGGCCAAAAGGCGGTTCGGGAGTAATTTTAGAGAAACAAGGCAGCACATACTATATTCTCACAAACTGGCACGTTGTCGATAAAGCTGGGGATTACGAGGTCGTAACTCCCGACGGCAAAGCTCACTCTGTATACTACAGCCTCGTGCGGCGAGTGCCAGGGATGGATTTAGCCGTCGTACCTTTCAGCAGCACTCAAAGCTACCCCCTGGCTCAATTAGCCAATGCCGCAGCAACTAAGGGAAACAAAGCTTATGTCGCTGGCTGGCCGATATCCGGCGGTTCTCTGAGACAACCGATTTTCATCGCCACGGAAGGTCAGCTTACCGGCCGCCAAACTCCCTGGAACGGTTATACTTTGGTCTACAACAACTTAGTGAGAGCGGGAATGAGCGGCGGGCCGGTGCTCGATGACGCAGGCCGAGTTGTCGCAATTAACGGCATTGTCAGGTTAGAGGAGAACTCTGATAAAATTGTGGCGGCGGGGATAGAAATTAATACTTTCATGAAATGGCGATCGACTATTTCCCTGCCAGTAGTTCCCCAATCTCCTACTGCCGGGAACTCAAAAACTCCGGCGAATAATGCGCCTCGCACGCCCGCAAGTGCGATCGCCTTTGCTGCTACAAATACCCTCAAAGGGCCTTCGGAAGTTGTCAGTTCCCTTGCCCTAGCTTCAGCTTATTTTACTACAGGAAATAGCAACGGCACAATCTCTGTTTGGAATTTTCCCAGCGGGCAATTAAAAACGACCCTGCAAGGACACACGGAAGCCGTAAACGCCCTGGCAGCGAGTGGAGATGGCAAGGTGTTAGCTAGCGGCAGCGACGACAAAACTGTGAAAATTTGGAATTTAGAAACTGGTGCGGTTATACGCACTTTGAGTGGGCATTCCAATGCAGTTTCGAGCGTTGCCGTTAGTCCCGACGGTCAATTTGTAGCCAGCGGTAGTTGGGACAAAATGATTAAGATTTGGAACCCGAAAACAGGAGAGTTGCTGCGGACTTTGACCGGGCATTCTGGGTTGGTGAATGCTGTTGCAATTAGTCCAGACAACAAAACTTTAGCTAGCGGCAGCAAAGACGGTTCAATTAGGTTGTGGAATTTAGCTAGCGGTCAAGCAATTCGCACGATTAGCGGCAAAAACTTGTCTGTTTTGTCGCTAGCTTTTACTCCTGACGGCAAGAGTTTAGCTGCGGGAAATAGCAACGGCACAATCGGTTTGTGGAATGCCGGAAACGGGCAGTTAATTCGGCGTTTAAGCGGGCATACTGACGGGGTTTGGTCGGTGGCATTCAGTCGGGATGGCACTACGCTGGTTAGTGGGAGTTGGGATAAGAGTGTGAGACTTTGGGATGTGCGATCGGGGGATTTGAGAGGTAATTTGAGCGGTCATTCTGGCTACGTTAGCGCTGTGGCGATTAGCAGCGACGGTAAGACTATTGTTAGTGCGGGTTGGTTGGGGGAAATTAAGATTTGGAAAAGGAGTTGAGATTTTTTTTATTTAACCGCAGAGGGCGCAGAGGGCGCAGAGGAAGAGTAGAGAGAACAGGGTTTGCATTTGATTGAGTGGTGTTATACGATCGAGATATTTGGGATAAAAAAATGAGTGGACTAAAGACTAAATTGCCAACTGATATCTGGGTGGTAGCGACATGGGAAGAATTCATCGCGATGGCAGATGACCCAGCTTACAGTAAAGCCAAATGCTATTACCGCAACGGACAAATGAGGATTGAAACTATGTCAGTAGGGCCAGATCGTGCACAGGATAATGCGATCGCACTTTTCGCAATTAACCTATTTTGTACTATCAAAGGTATTTCTGTTAACGGATTAAATAAATGTAGCTACCGGAAAACAGAAGTCCGAGAGTGTCAACCGGATGTATCATACTATATTGGAGAAAGAGCGCAATTAGCACCGAGGGGAAGTTCGATCGCAAGTCTTGACGTTACCCCACCGCCAGATTTAGTCATAGAAGTTGCTGACTCAACTTTGGCTGATGATATTGGTGAAAAACGGTTGCTTTACGAAGAGTTAAAAGTTGCTGAATATTGGGTAGTAGACGTGCAGAAATCTCAAATTATTGCCTTTGCTATTATTGCTGATAATGGCAGTCGGCGGCTTGTGCGATCGGAAGTTTTGCCGGGATTAACTATTGCTGTGTTGGAAGAGGCTTTGCGGCGGAGTCGCACAGAAGATCAAGCACAGGTAGGGGCTTGGTTGTTGGCTCAATTTCAGCAGTAATCCAAATAGAAAGCGATCGCCCTCTCTGCAAAAAAGCGCGATTGTCCAACCTACTCGATCTTAACTCCCCAAGCTAAACTACTAAATCTTCGATCGAGAATTTCAATAAGTCGCACAGGGCTTTCATCTGTGCTGGGTATAGCTTGGGGACGTGTCTGTCGGTTTCCCAGTTGATTACTGTGGATTCCACCACATTACACGCTCTTGCCACTTGTATTCGAGTCAAACCTAGACTTTCACGTCTTTCTCTTAGCTTTTGCCCCAGCGTCATTATATGTCCCGTACTTAGTTCAGTTTATTCTATTTATTCAGTTGACTATATGTAGTTGGTGTCATAACCTAGAGATAGACACAAAGTCTAACAAAAGTCAAAAGCCAGTCCGCGCCCTAGACAAGCATTGAACTGGCTTTGGCTCCAACACTGAATGGAGACAAACTTAATTATGCCCTACAAACAGCGCCTTAACAGGTGGTTGGTTGTTCGCCTGCTTCCCAATATGCAGCGAATCACTGTGGCCCACTTTTTCAGGCATTCCGATGCTGACGGCTATCTGCGGATCGTCCGGCAGTTAATCCCCAAGGCTCAATTTGTGATTGTTTTTAATGCCGATATCAACCTAGAAACAGCGCCTAACAACATCGAAGGCAGCTAGTAGAGGGTTCGGGTAGGCACGGACTCTACTGGTAGGGTGCGTCGGTTGGTAGCGATTCGATGTACATCGGCTAATCATTTCCCCGCGCCGCACCCTACTACCTAGCATTTTGCTTCAACTAGACAGCAGGAGTCCCGCGCTCTACCGCAGGGCGTGAGCGTCGGAAGGAATGCGCGTGAGTGAAGAGATCCACCCCTGACCAAAACCGACAATCTTTAGATGTTGTACGGGAAGGGGTGGTCGAAGAACGAACAGATTCCTGATCCTGCCCCTTGTTTTTACTATCTTCACGAGATACAATAATACCAAAGTTCGTGAAAATAATGTCCCAAGTAATCACCGCCAAGCTAAAACTAAAACTGACTGCCGAGCAAAAAGCTTTGGTGTCTCAGACTGCTTTAGCCTACCGAGATGCCTTGAATTACACTTCACAAGTTGCTTTTGATGCAGGCAAAACCAGCAATGGTGCTAAGTTACAGAAAGCGGTCTACAACGAATTGCGGGTTCGATTTGGGCTGGGAGCGCAAATGGCTTGCAATGTACCCAGACAAGTGTCTGGAACCTATAAGACTCTGTGGACTAAGGTAAAACAATCTAACGATGCTATTGCTAAAGGCTACACGAAGAGACGGTATAAAGGGCTAGACAAAGCCCCCAAATATATATCTCGAACTTGTACCCTAAATTATCAACGTGACTACTCTTTTAAAGCCGAGAGGCAAGTGAGTATCATCACTCTCCAAGGTCGAATAGTGGTCTCGTATGATGGTTACAATAAGCATTTAGATTTAATTGCTAATGGTGCCAGGATTGGAGCGGCTAAAATTGTCTATCAGCGTTCCTCCAAGATATACTATCTGATGGTAAGTATCGAAATAGAAACGCCTAAGATTGACCCACTGAAAATAACTAGAGTCTCTGGTGTTGACGTGGGTATGCGCTACTTAGCGGTGGAAATAGACTTGCAAAATAAGGCTAAATTCTACTCAGGGAAGAATGCTAGACATAAAGCTAACCGCTACCATAAAGCACGGATGACTCTTCAGCGTAAAGACACTCGTTCAGCGAAGCGAAGACTAATCGCTTTGTCTGGGAAAGAAAGACGGTTTATCGCTGATGTAAACCACCTGATCAGTAAGGATATTGCCAAACCTAACACCCTAATTGGACTAGAAAACCTCACCGGAATACGGGACAGGACTAGGAGGAAATCGGGCAGGAAGGCAAGCAAAAAGAGACGTAGAGCTAATCGAAATAAAGCTAAATGGTCTTATGCCGAATTGCACGGGTATATCGACTACAAAGCCAATCTAAATGGTTCGTTAGCAACTAAAGTTCCGGCTCATGACACATCGAAAAGTTGTCCTAAATGTGGACATAGTTCGGATGCTAATAGACCAAACAAAGGACTATTGTTTCGATGCGAATGTTGTAGTCATGAGTTACACGCTGATTTGGTTGGTGCGCGAAATATTGCAATGAGAGCGTTGCTTGTCCGGCAAGACTGGATGAGCACGGGGAGCTTGTCAGCATCCCCTGATGTATCGAGCGGTGAAACCAAAGCCCAAATCCTACAAAGGTTTTCGGAATTGCGGTGGAGTTCAGATACAAGCCCACATCATAGCGGTACTCCGCTTGATGCTGGGTAGTTGACAGTCCGATCGACCCTTATGATAGATTTGGTTCTTGCCAGACTACACTGGAAGACAAAATCAAATTAAAAATTTCGCCATAAATTCGATCGACCCCCCGATCGGGCGGGACTCTCCCCTTCGTGGAACAGGCGTCCCGCCTGTGGTTGGCAAAGTACATCTAAAATCTAAAACCTAAAATCGCGTGACTTCTGACAAATGATTGAAGTAGAACACTTAAGCAAAACTTACGGTTCGACCGCAGCGATCGCGGACGTGTCTTTTTCGGTCGAATCAGGAGAAATTCTCGGTTTTTTGGGACCAAACGGCGCGGGAAAAACCACAACGATGCGGATTTTGTCGGGATATTTGCCGGCATCCAGCGGTACGGCCCGCATCGCCGGCATGGATGTTCACGAAAACTCGATGGCCGTCAGACAGCGCATCGGCTATCTGCCGGAAAACCCGCCGCTGTATCCTGAAATGACTGTGGAAGGGTTTCTGTTTTTTGTGGCCAGGATTAAGCAAGTACCTGCAGGCGATCGCGCGCGACGAGTTACCTCCGCGATCGAACGCTGCGGCCTAATTGATAAACGCAAAGTTTTAATCCGCAAGCTTTCTAAAGGATTTCGGCAGCGTGTCGGTATCGCACAGGCGATCGTCCACGATCCGCCCGTCATTATTTTAGACGAACCAACCGTCGGCCTCGACCCCCGACAAATCATCGAAGTCCGCAATTTAATCAAAAGTCTTGGCGGCCAGCACACAATCATCCTGTCCACGCACATTCTGCCGGAAGTCAGCATGACTTGCAACCGCGTCACCATCATCAATCGCGGAAAAATCGTCGCTGCAGGTACTCCCGAAAATTTGATGGGAGAGTTGGCGGTGGGAGAGGGTTACGAAGTCGAAGTTGAAGGCGAGGCAGATTTGGTCAACAGTCTGCTGTTGCCTTCTTTGGAAAATTTGCCGGGAGTTCGATCGGTCGAATTGATTCCAAGTAATCAATTTTTAGTGAGTCGCTACCGCCTGCGGGCATTGTGCGAACCCGACATAGAACCCGGACGAGAAATTGCTACAGCTATCGTCGCCTCTGGATTTGGACTGTGCGAAATGCGTCGATCTCGCGCTACTCTGGAAGATGTGTTTTTAAGGCTGACAGCGGCTGAAAAGAAACCGGAAAATCTGGTGCACAGCGAACCGGAGGTCGATCTAAATCTGCAAGAAGCGGCAGAAACTCAAGAGTCGATCGCGGATTATCATCAATCCGAATCGCAACCGATAGTCGAAAATCTGCAAGTTGTAGAAACAGTAGAGTCGATCGAGCATCCTCAACCAGAACCGATAGTCGAAAATCTGCTCATTGTAGAAACAGTAGAGTCGATCGAGCATCCTCAACCAGAACCGATAGTCGAAAATTTGCCCGTTGTTTCAGAAACAGTAGAGTCGATCGAGCATCCTCAACCAGAACAGATAGTCGAAAATCTGCAAGTTTCAGAAACAGTAGAGTCGATCGAGCATCCTCAACCAGAACCGATAGTCGAAAATCTGCAAGTTGTAGAAACAGTAGAGTCGAGCGAGCATCCTCAACCAGAATCAGAACCAGTTCCAGAAACCGTACAGCCGATAAAAGGGAAGCATCTCAGTTTGGGTGTCACAGAAACCAGATCATCTTACTCGCTACAGATATCTAAACAAGCAAGCAGGATGCTCACTTTTGTAAAAAACATTTTTTACAAAAGTGAGATACTCCCGATCGAACCTTCTCCACCAGCATCGGAACCAGTTGTAGAAACAGTAGAGTCGAACGAGCATCCTCAACCAGAACAGATAGTCGAAAATCAGCCCGTTGTTTCAGAAACCGTAGAGTCGATCGAGCATCCTCAACCAGAACAGATAGTCGAAAATCAGCCCGTTGTTTCAGAAACCGTAGAGTCGATCGAGCATCATGAACGAGAATCCGAACCAGTTGTCGAAACAGTAGAGTCGAGCGACTATTCTCAACCAGAACCGATTGTCCAAAATCTGCAAGTTGTAGAAACAGTAGAGTCGAGCGACTATTCTCAACCAGAATCTGAACCAATTGCAGAAACAGCAGAGGAAATAAGCGATTTAGAACCTGGAATGCAACCAGTGGCAGATTTTCTGGAAACTGTAGAAAGACAAGAATCGATCGAGCATTCTCAACCAGAACCGATAGTCGAAAATCTACTCATTGTCGAAACACCAGAGTCGATCGAGCATTCTCAACCAGAACCGATAGTCGAAAATCTACTCATTGTCGAAACACCAGAGTCGATCGAGCCTTCTCAACCAGAACCGATTGTCCAAAATCTACTCATTGTCGAAACACCAGAGTCGATCGAGCATTCTCAACCAGAACCGATTGTCGAAAATCTACTTATTGTAGAAACAGTAGAGTCGATCGAACTTTCTCAGCCAGAACCGGTTGTCGAAAATCTACTTATTGTAGAAACAGTAGAGTCGATCGAGCTTTCTCAGCCAGAACCGGTTGTCGAAAATCTCAAAGTTTCAGAAACACCAGAGTCGATCGAACTTTCTCAACTAGAACCGATTGTCGAAAATCTGCTGATTGTTCAAATGGTAGAGCCGATCGAGCTTTCTCAGCCAGAACCGGTTGTCGAAAATCTCAAAGTTTCAGAAACACCAGAGTCGATCGAACTTTCTCAACTAGAACCGATTGTCGAAAATCTGCTGATTGTTCAAATGGTAGAGTCGATCGAACTTTCTCAACCAGAACCCCAACCGATTTTAGATGCACCAAAGTCGATAGAGCTTTCTCAACCAGCACCAGAACCGATTTTAGATGCACCAAAGTCGATCGAACTTTCTCAGCCAGAACCGATTGTCGAAAATCTACTCATTGTAGAAACAGTAGAGTCGATCGAGCTTTCTCCGCCAGAATCAGAACCGATTTTAGATGCACCAAAGTCGATCGAACTTTCTCAACCAGAATCAGAACCGATTTTAGATGCACCAAAGTCGATAGAGCTTTCTCAACCAGCACCAGAACCGATTTTAGATGCACCAAAGTCGATCGAACTTTCTCAGCCAGAACCGATTGTCGAAAATCTACTCATTGTAGAAACAGTAGAGTCGATCGAACTTTCTCCGCCAGAATCAGAACCGATTTTAGATGCACCAAAGTCGATCGAACTTTCTCCACTAGAACCTGAACCGATTGTAGAAACAGTAGAGTCGATCGAGCTTTCTCAACCAGAATCAGAACCGATTGTAGATGCACCAAAGTCGATCGAACTTTCTCAACCAGAATCAGAACCGATTTTAGATGCACCAAAGTCGATCGAACTTTCTCAACCAGAATCAGAACCGATTTTAGATGCACCAAAGTCGATCGAACTTTCTCAACCAGAATCAGAACCGATTGTAGATGCACCAAAGTCGATCGAGCTTTCTCAGCCAGAATCAGAACCGATTTTAGATGCACCAAAGTCGATCGAGCTTTCTCAACCAGAATCAGAACCGATTTTAGATGCACCAAAGTCGATCGAACGTTCTCAACCAGAATCAGAACCGATTGTAGATGCACCAAAGTCGATCGAACGTTCTCAACCAGAATCCCAACCAGTTGTAAAAAATCGGCCAATTAAAAAAAAGCCACAACCGAGTAGCGATTCTCGGCCCGAACAGCCACCTGTTACCAAAAAGCGACCAATAGAAAGAAAAAAACAGGATAGCGACAGCAGTGAAACACCACCCGCAGGCGACTCAGAATGAACCAATTACCAATGCCCAATTACCCATTCCCAATTCCTAAATGTTAGTAATGATTAGTAATATTGTCGCAATTTACCGCAAAGAACTACAAAGCTATTTTGCATCGCCATTAGCCTATGCCATCGCAGCAGTCTTTTGGCTAATCACCGGCTACTTTTTAATAGCCATCCTCCTAGCCCCCGACGGGTTAATTCCCCAAATCGGCCAGCGAGACCAAATGGGAATTACCGAACCTCCCATCGACGTAGCCTACGAATTCCTGCAACTCTTCCTGCGAATCATGGGTTCCCTTTCCTTGTTCGTACTACCCGTACTCTCAATGGGACTTTACGCAGAAGAACGCAAACGTGGAACCTTAGAACTATTAGCCACATCGCCCTTAACAAACTGGGCCGTTGCTACCGGCAAACTCCTGGGAGTTTTAACATTTTATACCACAATGTTGCTGCCCCTGCTGTTCTGCGAGGCGATCGCCCTCAGTTCCTCAACCCCACCCGTACCCCCCGGAGTTCTTCTGCTAGGACACGGCGGCTTAATCTTACTAGCAGCAGGAGTATTGTCCCTCGGAATGTTTATTTCCTCCCTCACCGACAGCACAATTTTATCAGCCATCCTCACCTTCACTCTAGTATTATTTCTCTGGGTGATCGATGCAGTCGCCGTCAGTATCGGTGGCCCCTTCGGAACAGCATTAGGACATTTGTCGCTCCTAACAAATTACACCAATCTTGTCAAGGGAGTTTTCGATACCAGCAGTTTAATTATGTTTGCCAGTTACATCATTTTAGGAGTATTTCTGACCGCCCAATCCATCGATGCCTTGCGATATCAGCGTTCTTAAAAACACTAGACAAGGCCGAGACAGAGAAGGTTATTTTTGCCAAAGTAAAGAGAAGTAAAGAGCAAAGGGAAGGTTATTTTTCCCTGTTAATCATTCTACAAAATACCTCAAACAATGAGATTTATCAATCCCAAAATCGACTTTGCGTTCAAAAAAATATTCGGTTCCAGCGACAGCAAAGACATCCTGATTAATTTTTTAAACGCCATCCTTTATGAAGCACAGCCGGTCATCGAAGACTTAGAAATAATCGACTCCCAACCAGAACCTCAAACTCTCGCAACCCAAGACACACACCTAGATGTCAAAGCCACAATTAACGGCGGCAGAATCGCCCTAGTTGAAATTCAACTAATCAACGTGCCTTCCTTTGGAAACAGAGTTTTGTACAACGCTGCCAAAAGCTACAGCCAGCAATTAACAGGAAAAGAACGCTACGAAAGACTAAAAACAGTAATTTCCTTGAAAATTGCCGACTTTGAAATGTTTGAAAATCAGCCCGAATTTATGTCACGGTTTGTTTTCCAAGAAAAAGAACAACAGTTTGAGTGTCCAGATACTGAAATAGAATTAGTATTTATCGAACTGCCAAAATTTAGCAAGGAATTAGCAGAATTAGAAACAACCGCAGATCAATGGATTTACTTTCTAGAAAATACCAGCACTCTGGAGACAGTACCAGAAACACTCAGTGCCGTTCCCGAAATTCAGAAAGCTTTTAGAATTGCCAGCGAGGAAAACTTCACTCAGGAAGAATTAAATGAATTGCAGAAGCAAGAACTGTGGATTCAAGACCAGCAGATTGCCATAGATGTAGCCAGAGAACAGGTGACAAAAGCTGCTCAAGTCTCGTTAATATTGCGTCAGCTAGTGAAGCGCTTAGGCACAATACAACCGGAAACTGAAAACAGCATCCGTCAATTAGGTATACAGGAATTAGAAGAACTAGGAGATGCCGTGATCGATTTCAACAAGCCATCAGATTTAACAGCATGGTTGCAGGCTAATGCGATATAGAATAACATCCTCCAACCATAATTTTGTCACTCAATATTTACATTATGAAAATTAGCAAAACAAATTGGAAATACGTTTTTTTGCTGGGCCCCCTCCTCATCGCAGCGGGGGTAACAGCAGCACTTGTATCGGGAGTATGGGACCCCCTGACAGTCGGTTTAGTTATTGCCGGAGCCGTAACGATCGCACTTTGGCTGCTATATTTGAGTTACGAACAAAGCTTTTGGGGGCAGCGTTCCACTCAAGCCAGCACCAACGCCCTGATTGCCACCCTAGCCGTCTTTGTGATTCTCGGAGTAATTAACTTCATAGCCGTTCGCTATCCCGTCCGCATTGACTTAACAGAAAGCCAACAATTTACCCTTGCCCCGCAGACTCAACAAATACTGCGAAACCTGCAACAAACAGTCAAAGTTTGGGTATTTGACCCCATCCAAAATCCCCAAATCAAAGAATTGCTGCAAAACTACAAACGCGAGGGAGGCGAAAAGTTCCAATTCGAGTTTGTTGACCCGCAGGCCCAACCTGGAAAAGCGCGGGAATTTAGCATTACCAGCATCGGAGAAGTTTACCTGCAATCCGGCGACAAAAAACAAGTTCTGCAAAAAGGTGGGACTGCTTTTGGTAGCGACCCAAATCAAGGGCTTTCAGAGATAAAACTTACCAATGGCTTAGAAGAAATCCTGAGCACTCGCGTTGCTACAGTTTACTTTTTACAAGGCAAAGGAGCCCGCCCGATACAGGAAGGTCAAGGCGGAATTCAGCAAGCTGAAAAAGCTTTGAAAGATAAATACTACAACGTCCAAACGCTGAATTTGACCGAACGCAAAGAAGTGCCAGAAGATGCAGATGCTTTAATCATTCCCGGGCAGGACAAACCGTTTTCCGATACAGAAATTAAAGCACTAAGAGCTTATCTCGATCGCGGCGGCAGTTTATTATTAATGGTAGACCCGGCAATTGATACGGGATTGGGCAAATTGCTGGAAGAATGGGGCGTCAAACTAGACACCCGTTTAGCCATTGATGCTTCGGGTACTGGTCAAAGATTTGGCCTGGGCCCCACGGTTCCCACAGTCAGGCGCTACGGCGAACATCCGATTACTCAAAGTTTTGGCAACGGTATTTCATTTTATCCGTTTGCGCGTGCTGTGGAAACTTCGCCAGTAGAAGGGATAGAGGAAAAACCGCTGATTTGGACGAGTCAGGAAAGTTGGGCGGAAAGCGATTTAACGACTAAGAAATTGGAGTTCGATCAGAAGACCGATCGACAAGGCCCGCTATTATTAGGTGTAGCTTTAGTTCGATCGTCCACTGACACCACTCCCTCAAAGCCCTCACCTTCACCAACACCAACTTCCCCCTCGCCTTCACCCCAAGCATCGCCGACAGATTCCCCATCGCCGATAGATTCACCCTCACCCACAGATTCCCCATCGCCGACAGATTCACCCTCACCGATAGATTCACCCTCACCGACAATTTCCCCATCGCCGACAGATTCCCCATCGCCGACAGATTCCCCATCGCCGACAGATTCACCATCGCCGACAGATTCCCCATCGCCGACAGATTTCCCATCGCCGACAGATTCACCCTCACCGACAACTTCCCCATCGCCGACAGATTTACCATCACCGACAACTTCGCCAACAGCTTCCCCAATCAGCTATTCGGTGATTGTCTCGCAAGAAGCTACGCCTCCAGCATTACCGACGACTTCGCCAACACCCACAGCATCTCCCACAGCATCTCCCACAGCATCTCCCAGTCCAACCGCAACTCCTTCTGTGCCTTCAGCTTCTAGAAAAACATCGCGAATGGTAGTAATTGGCACATCTCAATTTGTGACTAACGGTTGGTTTGACCAACAACTCAATAGCGACGTGTTTCTCAATTCAGTCAGTTGGTTGAGTAAACCAGACCAGCAAAGCTTTTCTATCAGTCCGAAAAAAGCTACTAACCGCCGCATTAACATGACGGCTATCCAAGTAGGATTGCTGGTTTTAGCTTGGCTAATTTGGCCTTTACTCGGACTGGGAATTGGGGGCGCTATCTGGTGGAAGAGAAGATAAGTTAGTTGACAGTTGACAGTTGTCAGTTGACAGTTGTCAGTTGACAGTTGTCAGTTGTCAGTTGTCAGTTGTTATTAATAACAGACTCCCCAATGCCCAATTCCCAATTCCCGATGCCCAATGCCCAATTCCCAATGCCCAATTCCCAGTTACTATGAAATTGCAGAAAAATACATTTGTATTGATAGCCGTCGCACTTAGCATGACTGGGTTGGTTGCTTTGTTCGAGATGCAAGTGGCTCCTAAACAGGAAGCTGCTAAGGAAGAAAAACAGAAAATTTTTGCTTTTAACTCCGATCGCGTACAATTCTTTACAGTCAAAACTCCCGAAAAAATATTGACTTTTGAGCGAGTTTATGCTACAAAAGGAGGCAAGTCTAGCTGGGAAATGAAATTGCCAGTGCAAGCACACGCAAGTCAGGCATCGGTGGATTTTTTGCTAGACAGGCTGGCAACAGGAAAGAGCGATCGCACGATTAATACTACTGCTGCTCAACTGCCCGAATTCGGTCTCGACCAACCCCAAGCTACAGTCACAGTAAAACTGGACAACCAGGAAACTCACCGCCTAGTTTTAGGCAAAACAGACTTTAGCGGCCGCTTCTTGTACGCTCAAGCCAATCCGCCGGAAGCGCCCCCTCAAAATTCCGCCCAAAATTTGCCCGTGCTGCTAGTGCCTTTTGACTTTAAAAATGCCGTCCAACGACCTTTGTCAGAGTGGAAAAAAGCAGAAGCACCCAAGACCGAGAAACCGCAAAAACCCTCTCCCACGCCAAGTCCTGAGAATAAATAGATGCCCAGTTGATCTGAGATGTTGCACCATTCTCAATAAGCCTTTTATGAACAGGCTTTCCGGCCTGTTCCACAAAGAGTGAATTGTCTTGTGGAACAGGCCGGAAAGCCTGTTGCTGACAATGGTGCCTGTTCCACAAAGAGTGAATTGTCTTGTGGAACAGGCCGGAAAGCCTGTTGCTGACAATGGTGCGCTCTGGGATAGAATTTAAAGAACCAATCCCAAAACCTGTTACATCCAACATTCCTCACCTAAAATACAGAAAAGTCTAAACTTAAACTGTATTTAAGTGGCGTGCATTACCCCCAGGAAAGGGCGAATATGTTTCAGACAGCACTCAACCAAGGTACGACAGCAACGGATACAGCGCTTGACGTTGAACTCCGCAAGGTATTTAAGGTATTTAATGGCGAAACCGCAGTCCGTGGAGTTGACCTCAACATCCGCCAAGGAGAATTTTTTAGCATCCTCGGGCCCAGTGGCTGCGGCAAGACTACGACGCTGCGCTTAATCGCTGGGTTCGAGACTCCCTCGGCGGGCGAATTGATGATTCGCGGCCAGTCGATGACCAACACTCCAGCTTACCGCCGTCCGGTAAATACTGTGTTTCAAAGCTATGCTTTGTTCGGACACATGAATGTCTGGGACAATATCGCTTTTGGATTGCGGATCAAAAAGCTGGGGAAAGCAGAAATTGAAGAACGGGTACGGGAAGTTTTGCAATTGGTGAAAATGGAATCTTTCGCCAACAGGTTTCCCGGTCAAATGTCGGGCGGCCAGCAGCAGCGGGTGGCTTTGGCGAGAGCTCTGGTAAATCGACCGGCTGTTCTGCTGTTGGACGAACCCCTGGGTGCTCTGGATTTGAAGTTGCGGAAGCAGATGCAGTTGGAACTGTCGAATTTGCATCAAGAATTGGGTTTGACTTTTGTGATGGTGACTCACGACCAAGAAGAGGCGATGAGTCTGTCTGACCGGATTGCGGTGATGCACGAGGGCAGGATTGAGCAAATTGGCTCTCCTGAAGAAATTTATGAGTGTCCGCAGACGGCTTTTGTGGCGGATTTTATTGGCGATACGAATTTGTTTGCGGGTACGGTAGAATCGATCGACCGATCGACTATCACAGTTCGCACATCAGCCAATCTGAAAATAATCGTTCAGCAGTCGGATATGTGGAGTGGTGTCACAGGCGACTCTGTTGTGGTCAGCGTCCGGCCGGAAAAAGTATATTTGAATCTCTACCAGCCGGAAGTGTCGGTCAACTGTTTTGAAGGGCGGCTCAAAAATACTATGTACATGGGCACGCACGTTCATTACGTCGTTGAGTTGGCGTCGGGCGATAAAATTACTGTACGCCAGCCAAATACCGGCGGCTCTTTCCCAGATCCGCACACGCCGATTTACGCTTACTGGGGAACTACTGATTGTCTCGCTTTGACCGATCGGAATTAGTCAGTTGGCCGTTGGTAGTTGGTATCAGTCATTAGTCATTAGTCATTAGTCATTGGTTATTTGTTGGTGGTTGGTTATCCTAACAAATAACATAGAACAATTCCCAATTCCCAATTACCAATTCCCCAATCTTCAATCTTCAATCTCCAAATCTAAAATCTAAAATCTAAAATCTAAAATCGAACTGTGCCTCCGACTAACTTACCAATTTCCAGGATTTTCCCGGCTAATTCTACACGCCGTCAGTTCCTAAAAAATTCGGCGGCGACAATTTCCGGTTTAGCTGTTTCGAGTTGTGGCTGGCGACTTGCAGACGTACAATCTGCTCCTCCCGTCAAAGGTGATGCCGACCAACTTTTCATCTATACTTGGGCAGGCTATACCGATAACGCTTTGCTCGATCGCTTTGCCGAAAAAACAGGCATCCGCGTCATCGCAGATGTATTCGACTCCAATGAGTCGATGCTGGCGAGAGTTCAAGCCGGTGGCGCCCGCGCCTACAGCATCATTTACCCGTCTGACTACATGGTGATTCAGATGACGGAACTGGGGCTGTTGAGCCAATTAGACCACTCGATTTTGGGCGGACTCGATCGGCTCAAAAAACAGTTCCAAAACCCCGTCTATGACCCAGGAAACCGCTACAGCGTCCCTGTGAGTTGGGGAACCACAGGCTTAATTTACAACAGCGAACAGCTCAAAGAAGCTCCTGAAGATTGGGACTATTTGTGGAAGCACAAACAGGAGTTAGCAAGGCGAATGACGCTGGCAAATGATGTTCGAGAAGTGATGGGTGCTGCGCTGCGGATGTTGGGCTATTCTCTCAATTCTACGAACCCAGAGCAAGTGAAACAAGCTTATGAAAAGTTGGTTGAACTCAAACCGGCGATCGCATCTTTTACCACTGATGCTTGGCGGCCACAAATGCTGACGGGGGATTTGAAGGTAGCTATGTGTTATTCTTCTGATGCTAATGAGGTAATTCCAGATAATGACAAATTGCGCTATGTTGTGCCAAAAAGCGGTTCTTCTCTGTGGACTGACACTTTAGTAATTCCTAAAGGTGCTCCCAATCCAGAAGCAGCTTATAAGTGGATTAACTTTATGCTGCAAGCGGATGTCGCTGCTTCTTTAGTAGAACGGCTCAGTTTCTCAACTCCTTCGGAAGATGCTTTTAGTTTGCTGACGCCGGAAGTCCGCGAAAATGAAATTCTTTTCCCTTCTGAGGCTACTTTGAAAAATTGCGAAGGTGTGGCTCCGGTAGGAAAATTTATAGACGTGTACGATCGCTATTGGACTCAATTAACCAGCGGCTAATCTTATTTTTGCCATAAATTTCATGTAGATTTCGATTTACCGTGGGGTGGGGGCGGGTTTATGAGATTGTTTATTTTAGGCGATTATTGTAGGTGAACCCGCCCCTACATTACATTTCGATTTACCGTGGGGTGGGGGCGGGTTTATGAGATTGTTTATTTTAGGCGATTATTGTAGGTGAAACCCGCCCCTACAAATCAAAACTCAAAACTCAAAACTATTTATTTATGGCTGTTTCCACTCAAGCTCCCCCTCCTCTTCCTCCCGGTTCTCCCTCGAAGGCTGAAACTGTTTCTCGCTGGTCGGCGTGGGCTGGGCCACTGGCATTGCTCGGCCCTTCTGGCTTGTTGCTGCTTTTATTATTAGTCATACCAACTTTGGTGATTTTTCAGCTTAGTTTGGTGCCGAATATTAAGCCGGGAGACTTGGTGAATCCTTCGGGAATCGGCAATTACCTGCGAGTGTTTGAGCCGCTGAATTTGCAGGTGATTGGTCGATCGCTCTTTTTCGCAACGGGGACTACTATTCTGTGTTTGCTGCTGGGATTTCCCGTCGCTTACTGGATCGCCCTCAATGTCTCGAAAAAGTGGCGGAATTTAACTTTGTTAGGCTTTGTGTTGCCGCTGTGGACTTCTTCGCTGTTGCGATCGTATGCTTGGATTACAATTCTGCGTCCTACGGGGGTTCTCAACTCGCTGCTGGCACTTGTAGGAATTCCTCCTCTGGAATTACTTAATCAAAGTTCCGCAGTTTTAATCGGCATGGCTTACAGTTATTTGCCTTATATAGTGACAATTCTTTACGCTTCTTTAGAAAAGTTAGACCGCAGGTTGCTAGAAGCATCTCAGGATTTGGGCGCCAATCCAGTGGAAACTTTCTGGAAAGTGACAGTACCTCAGACGATGCCGGGAATTGCTGCGGGTTCTTTGCTAGTATTTATTAGCTGTTTGGGCGATTTTGTCGATCCAGAGTTGCTCGGTGGAGCTTCGAGCATGACGGCGGCTCGTTTGATTTACAATCAGTTTTTGGGAGCGACTCAAAATTGGGGTCTGGGTTCGGCTCTGAGTATGGTATTAATCTTTGCAGTGAGTATCGGAATTGCCCTTTTGCTCAAATATGGCGATCGTAATGCAATTTAAAGAAGTCATTAGTCAGTAGTTATTAGTCATTAGTTATTGGTTACTGGTTATTGGTAGCTACTCACAAATAACAACTGACAACAACCGATTACCAATTACCAATTACCAATTAATTACCAATTACCGATTACCGAGAAATGGAAAATACCCCCGAAAATACACAGGAGGACATACAAGCCGATATGTACTTAAAACCTAAATTTAAGGTTTCTTGGCAGGTAATATTTGCCGTTGTGATGTTTTTTTATATGTACCTGCCCATCCTGGTACTCACCTTTTACAGCTTTAACAAATCGCGTTTTAGCGCCGGCTGGGAAGGATTTACTTTAGATTGGTACGTTAAATTATTTAGCGATACGCGGATTTTAATTGCCCTGAGAAACAGTTTAACAGTGGCTGTTTGTGCAGTGGCAATCTCGGCGGTACTCGGCACTTTGATGGCGGTTGGTTTAGCCCGCTACCGCTTTCCAGGCAAGAGTTTATATCAGGGAGTCTCCTACTTGCCGATTATTATTCCAGATATTGCTACCGCAGTTGCTACTCTGGTATTTTTAGCAGCGCTGGCGATTCCTCTGAGTTTGTGGACGATTGTCGCCGCTCACGTTGTGTTTTGTCTGGCTTACATCGCCCTAGCTGTTTCTACTAGATTGGCCGATTTAAACCCGTATTTAGAAGAGGCTGCCTTGGATTTGGGTGCAACGCCTGTTGAAGCTTTTATTAAAGTTTTGCTCCCTCAATTAATACCCGGAATTGTTTCGGGTTGTCTCCTGTCTTTTGTCCTCAGCATGGACGATTTTTTGATTGCTAGTTTTACCGCAGGTAGCGGGACTACAACTCTGCCGATGGAAATTTTTAGCCGAATTCGGACAGGAGTAAAACCGGATATTAATGCTTTGAGCGTGCTGTTGATAGTAGGTTCGGGAGGATTGGCGTTTTTAGCGGAATATTTGCGTGGCCGGGGCGAGCAAAAACGGACTCATTAGTCATAGGTTATTAGTCACCAAAAAACCCGGTTTCTTAAAGAAACCGGGTTTCTGAAGCGGTAAGGTGCGAAGTACGCAGCCTACATAGGTTCTGCGTCTAGGACAGAATTGCTGCTATTTTGCTGCTGGTAATTTCACTTTAGTAGCCAAACCTAGTGCTTCCAAAACTTGAATTGTCATCCAAGTGAAGTCAATCTCCCACCATTCCATCCCGTGACGCGCAGAGTATTGATAAGCATGGTGGTTGTTGTGCCAGCCTTCGCCGTAAGTCAGGACAGCCACCCACCAACAGTTAGTAGAACTATCCTTTGTTTCGTAAGTGCGGTAGCCAAATTTGTGAGTGGCGCTGTTAACAAACCAGGTGCAGTGATAAACGAAAACTAAGCGGACAAAAATTACCCAAACTACAAAGGGCCAGCCGGCTGCTAAGTAAAGCAACACGCCAAAGGCGATTTGAATTGGCAGAAAGTAATTTTGCAAAAACTGGTAAAAGGGGTCGCTCGAAATGTCTTTTGTGCAGCGGGGAATTTCAGCGTGAGCTGGACCTTTATATAGCATCCAGCCGAGGTGACTCCACCAAAAACCCTTTTGGGCATTGTGAGGGTCGAGCGCATTTTGGTCAGAGTGGGTGTGGTGCAATCGGTGCAGCCCAACCCAATCAATTATTCCTCCTTGACAGGCAAGGGCTCCGCAAAATGCTAGAAAGTATTCTACGAATTTTGGTGTCTGAAAACTGCGGTGGGTGAGCAGGCGATGCCATCCGAGAGTTATTCCCAAACCGCCGGTTATCCAGTGCATGAATACTGTTAAACCCACTGCTGTCCAATTGAAGTTACTGGGTAGCAGTGCGAACAAAGCGCCGATATGAAGTCCTGCTAAACTAATAACGTGCTTCCAATTGTATTGGAGTTTTTCTTGCGTTGCAATTGTCATTCTCTTTTTGATTTCTGATGAGATGCCGAGCTAGATTCACACATAATAGTTTGGATTGAGCAGTGAACTTTTTTGCTGCACACTTGCCCAAACTAATAAAGAATCAATGATAGATTTGGGATTAGGATTGAAAAAGATTTACGGTTGTATTTTGAAAATAAAAAATTTGGCTGCCAAACAAAATTTTTTGTTCCCAATTATATTATAACTGATTCTGGTTTTGGTTGGGTCGATCGCACCAGGGGATTCGATCTCTGTTCAACCCAACCTATACCGATCGCAAAAACAGGATTAGCCATTGGTCACCAGCCATTAGTCCAGAACTGATGAGCGACAACCAATGACTAATTGCCGATCGCTATTTTTCTGCTAATTTCACTTTGGTTGCCAAACCCAGCGATTGCAGCAATTGAATTGTCATCCAGGTGAAGTCGATTTCCCACCATTGGAGACCGTGGCGAGCCGAGTATTGAAAGGCGTGGTGGTTGTTGTGCCAGCCTTCGCCGTAGGTAAGGAGGGCAACCCACCAGCAGTTGGTCGAGCGATCGCCCGACTCGTAGGTGCGGTAGCCGAATTTGTGGGTAGCGCTGTTAACCAGCCAAGTGCAGTGGAACACCACCACGATCCGCAGAAACACGCCCCACACCACGAAAGACCAGCCGCCTAATAAATAAAGCAACACACCGAAGACAACTTGGATGGGGATAAAATATGCTTGGAGAAACTTGTATACTGGGTCGTCGCCGATGTCTTTAGTAAAGCGGGGGATTTCCACTCTGATCGGGAGATCCGATAGCATCCAGCCCATGTGGCTCCACCAGAAGCCTTGATTGGAATCGTGGGGATCTGTTTCGGTGTCGGAATGTATGTGGTGTAACCGGTGCATTCCTACCCAGTCGATCGGGCCACCTTCACAGGAAAGGGTACCGCAAATAACTAGAAAATACTCTAGCCATTTGGGTGTTTGAAAACTGCGGTGGGTGACGAGGCGGTGATATCCGAGAGTAATTCCTAAACCACCTGTTACCCAATGCAGGAAGACTGCTAGCCCGACCGCAGACCAGCTAAAATTACCCGGCAGCAAAGCAAATAAAGCACCGATGTGCAGAAAGGCCATAAAGCCTACGACAGGCCAATCAGGAGAAGTTTTTTTGGAAGTTGCAATCGTCATGAATATATTATGTTTACAAACTAGGGGCCGCATCTACGCCATAATGAACAGCGCGCACGCAAAGGGTGAGCGAGGTATAGATGAATAGCGTTTCACGGCTACAGGAAGCAGAACAGGCACTCTTTCAGATTTTTTCTGGTATTGACACTACAGTCAAGCAAAATCTTCAACGAGTCTTAAAAGCTTTTCGCAGCCACCGGGTTGGAGTCCACCATTTTGCAGGGGTTACGGGTTACGGCCACGATGATTTGGGTCGGGAGACTTTGGACGGGGTGTTTGCCGAAGTGGTAGGGGCCCAGGCTGCGGCTGTCCGGGTACAGTTTGTTTCGGGTACTCACGCGATCGCCTGTGCTCTTTTTGGCATCCTGCGTCCTGGTGACGAAATGTTGGCAGTGGCTGGTTCTCCCTACGATACTTTAGAAGAAGTGATCGGCTTGCGCGGGCAAGGTCAAGGTTCACTGCTTGAGTTTGGCATTAGTTACCGTGAGTTGCCTCTAACTCGCGAAGGAAGTTTGGATTGGCAGGCATTGAGCTCTACTATTTCAGCAAAGACTCGCCTGGTTTTTATCCAGCGCTCTTGCGGCTATTCTTGGCGGTCGAGTTTGTCTATTTCTGAGATTGAAAAAATCGTCGCCATAGTCAAACATCAGAATCCTAACACAATTTGCTTTGTTGATAATTGTTACGGGGAGTTTGTGGATGATTGCGAACCTACTGCTGTGGGTGCGGATCTGATGGCTGGTTCTTTAATCAAAAATCCGGGGGGTACGATCGTCCCTGCTGGAGGTTACGTCGCCGGCAGGGCGGATTTGGTGGAGGCGGCAACTTGTCGCTTGACGGCACCGGGAATCGGCAGCAGCGGCGGCGCAACTTTTGATTTGAATCGGTTGCTGTTTCAGGGTTTGTTTATGGCTCCCGGTTGTGTGGGCGAGGCGATGAAGGGCAATCATTTGACGGCTTATGTTTTTTATAAGTTGGGTTATCGAGTGAATCCTATGCCTTTGGCTAGAAGACGAGATGTGATTCAGGCGATCGAATTCGGTTCTGCTGATAAGTTAATTGCTTTTTGTCGGGCTGTTCAGCAAAATTCCCCCGTCGGTTCCTATTTAGATCCGGTGCCGGCTCCGATGCACGGGTATGAAAGTCAGTTAGTGATGGCTGGGGGTACTTTTATTGATGGGAGTACGTCGGAGTTTTCGGCTGACGGGCCTCTGCGGGAGCCTTACGTGGCTTTTTGTCAGGGGGGGACTCATTGGACTCATGTATCGATCGCCCTGGAGGATGCGATCGAGGCTGTGGGCCCCGCTAAGGAATGAGAATTAAATAACTTACAATGCGTGATGGTTCTTGTGGGATGGGCGTCCCGCCCGTCCAGAAAGGGCGGGCTATAAGAGCCCAACCCCTACTCCCCACTTTCAAGAGTGTAAATTATTTAATTCGCAATCCTAAGTAAGTTGGAGGGGCGGTACGGTATGGGGGATACCTGGGTTTGCATGGTGATTTTTGGGGATTTTTTGAGCGCAGATGCAGGCAGATTGACGCTGATGAACGCAGATTAGAATATCTCTCCGGGCTCGGCTGCTGGGAGTTTGCTCGCCGGCGCGATCGCGCCGGAACCTGTACTCAGCATCAGAGTTAAAATTAATATCGCTGTATTTGCGAGTTTACTCAGCTTTTTTGAGTGCTTGAATATCACCTTGCATAATCAAACTGACATTGCGCGAAATCTTGTCTATTTCCCACTCCCACCACCTAATTTCTAATAGTTGTGCTACTTCAGCATCGCTAAAACGCTGTTTGATTGGATGGGCGGGATTTCCACCTGCAATGGTGTAAGGGGGAATGTCTTTTACTACAACGGATTTGGCGGCAATGACTGCACCGTCGCCGATTTTTACTCCGGGCATAATCAGGGATTCATAGCCGATCCAAACATCATTGCCAATGACGGTATCGCCTTTACTTGGCAGTTCCATTAATAAATTCATGGCTGTTTCCCACCCATTTCCAAAAACCGGAAAAGGATAAGTTGAAATTCCGTCGAGTTTGTGATTTGCACCGTTCATTATGAATTTGACGTTGGTGGCGATCGCACAAAATTTACCAATAATTAATCGGTCGTTTCCGTAGTTATAAAGTACATTTTTTTCAAAATTTTCTGGATCTATTGGATCGTCGTAATATGAGTAATCGCCGACGATAATGTTGGGGGATTTAATAAAGTTTTTGATGAAGCATACGCGCCGCTGATCGGCCATCGGATAAGGTCGGTTTGGATCGGGTCCAATTTCTGTCATAAGTTTCAATCCTTATTTGTTAAGCTACTGGATTAATGTAGTGTTAATTCGAGTCAGGTTTGCTTCTAAGGAATGAGAATTAAATAACTTCCACAAGTTTGTGGGATGGGCGTCCCGCCCGTCCACTCATGACGGGCGGGACGCCCATCCAACAATAACAATTAAAATTGTAAGTTATTTAATTCGCGATCCTAATTCTTTAACATAGAGTAATAGAGTTTGTCAAGGGGTGGTAGAGAAATTTTGGGGCGATCGCCCTGCAAGAAATGAGCCAAAATGGTAAAAGACAACATCCATCCGCGTTCTGAAGGGGTTAAAAACCCCAAATTAATATTAAAGAAGCGATCGCAGTGAGATAATTTATGAGAGTACGAACCTACGAAATCGGTGATACCCAACAAATTGTAAAACTGTTTTACGACACCGTACACGAAGTAAACATCCGCGATTACACACAAGCACAAGTAGATGCTTGGGCACCAGCAGATATCGATATTGAAAGTTGGACTAAAAGTTTAAGCAGTAAATTTACTTTCGTAGCAGAAGAGGGCGATCAAATTGCAGGTTTTGGGGAATTAGAAGCAAGCGGCCATATCGATTGCTTTTTCTGTCATCAACATTTTCAAAGGCAAGGAGTCGGCAGGCTAATTTTAAAACAAATTGAGTCAAAAGCCAAAGACTTAGGAATTAACAAGTTATTTACCGAAGCCAGCATTACAGCTCGACCTTTTTTTGAAAGCCTGGGATTTATTGCGATCAGAAAACAAGAAGTAGAACGCAGAGGACAAAAATTCATCAACTTTGCGATGGAAAAAAATATATAAACAACGATTTGTGTAAAATTAGATCGAAGAGTTTTACTCAGGAGTTGCGATGGTGACGGAAGCTACAAATGTGCTGGGCGGAAAATTAGAGACTTGCTGCACTTCGCCAATGACAGGATATTATCGGGACGGCAAATGCAATACAGGTGGTGGCGATTTTGGGGCTCACACTGTTTGTGCTCAACTGACAGAAGAGTTTTTGCAATTCACCAAGTCGAATGGAAATGATTTGAGCACTCCGGTTCCCGAATTTAACTTTCCCGGTTTGAAGCCTGGGGATTGCTGGTGTTTGTGCGCTTCTCGGTGGAAGGAAGCAATGGATGCGGGAGTTGCCCCGCTTGTGGTTTTGGCTGCGACTCACGCCTTGACTTTGGAATACGTTTCTTTGGATGAATTGAAGCAGCACGCTGCTGATTTGTAAGGTGCATCTGTTTGAATTATTTCTGATGCTGACGGGATATTTTTCCTGACGTACCGTACCCAATCGATTTAACCGTAGGGTGCGTCAGTTTGCATAATCTACTCTGGAAGCGAAAATATTTCTACTGACGCACCTAATTCAATGTTCGTAGTGAGGACTCAATTCCTCAGCAGTCAAGGACTAAAGTCCTCACTACAAACTAATACCAATTCTCCAAAATATTGCAACAGTTATGAGTTTTTGCTTGGTTTCCTGAAAGACTGTATGCACCGGTGCGTCGCTGTGAGATAGTCGCTTTTTTTGATAATTTAAGGGTAGCGACGCACCCTACAGCTACTAATTGAAGACAGCAAGATAGCACCAATTAACGGGGAAAATCAGGTGCAAATACTGGGCCGCCGGGAAACATAGGGACTCCCAAACGAGTATCTATCGGGGGGTTGGTTGGTGCTTCCCAATAACAGATAGACTCTGGCTTAAGAGGGCAATTTTTTGGAGCGATCGGATTTTCGCTAAGCCCGATCACAGTCAGTTTAGTCAAAGATTGCAAAGGTTTGATGTCACTAATTTGATTGTTGTTGAGGTCGAGCTGTGTCAGGTTAATCAAAGATGCTAGGGGTTTGATGTCACTAATTTGATTGTTGTCAAGCCTGACTAAAGTCAGTTTAGTTAAGGATTCTAAAGGTCTGATGTCGCTGATTTGATTGTCAATGAGGTTGAGCGAAGTCAGGTTAGTCAAGGATGCTAGCGGTTTGATGTCGGTGATTTGATTGTCAATGAGGTTGAGCGAAGTCAGGTTAGTCAAAGATGCTAGGGGTTTGATGTCGCTGATTTGATTGTCGATGAGGTAGAGCGAAGTCAGTTTAGTCAAGAATGCTAGGGGTTTGATGTCGCTGATTTGATTTCCGTCGAGGTAGAGCCAACTCAGGTTAGTCAAGGATGCTAGCGGTTTGATGTCGCTGATTTGATTGTCGATGAGGTAGAGCCAACTTAGGTTAGTCAAAGATGCTAGGGGCTTGATGTCGGTGATTTGATTTCCGTTGAGGTAGAGATCGGTCAGGTTAGTCAAAGATGCTAGGGGTTTGATGTCGCTGATTTGATTGTCGATGAGGTTGAGCGAAGTCAGTTTAGCCAAGGATTCTAGCGGTTTAATTTCGCTGATTTTATTGTTATCGAGCTTGAGCTGTGTCACGTTGGTCAAAGATTCTAGCGGTTTAATGTCGCTGATTTGATTGTTACCGAGGAAGAGATCAGTCAGGTTAGTTAAAGATTGTAAGGGTTTAATGTCGCTGATTTTATTGTTATTGAGGGAGAGAAACGTGAGACTCGAAAGTTTCTGATTAGCCACATCGCACTCAGTAGTTCCTGCTTCCTTCAACAGCACTTCAACAGTATGTTTAGTTTCAGGACTCAAAGCATCTTTTTCGCGACACCAATCCGCAAATGTTCGTCCACTGTTTCCCGATCGCACTTCTGCTGCTTTCGCCGACACTCCATTTCCAGATAATGCTAGAAGCACACAACAAGTAAGTGCGATCGACCTTGGTAAATTGATATATTTCTGTGCCACTATAAGTGTCATAATCTTATATATCTAATTGAAAGTTAAAGCCATCTTGCACCACAAACACAACCAATAATTGATTCAGTCCTTTTCAAAGGACTTAAGCTTTGAGGCAGGGGTTTAAACCCCTGCCGGACTGAAGGAAAGAGGGCAATATCATGTCCCTGCAAAATACCTCTTAAAAACTCTCCGAATCACCTCACTCAGGCAACTTATACTGTCCCACAATCCGCTTAGCATATTCCGGCACATGAGCCTCCAATTTCTCCGGGTAATTCCGCTTCACGTAGAGATAATTGCGAGTAAAATGAGAATCAATCGAAAACCGAGCATATTCCAAACCCTTCGGCCCAATTCTCTCAATAAACACGCCCATTAACTTCGCCGCCCACATCGGCAAAGTCACTCCTTTTTCATAAGCCGGAATGCTTTGCTGAACCGCTTCTTTTCGGTTTCCCTTAGACATCACCGGCTGAGTATTTAACTGATCCGTTACCAAATCTAACATCTCTTGCCCGGTGTCATTTCGCACCACAATCCACTGCCAGCCAAAAGGTGCTCCCATGTAGCCCACAACTAAATCTGCTAAAGAATTCACATAATCAAAACAGCTCAAACAAGAAGGAGCAAAAACATCTTTCAATTCCTTAGTATTCAAGCCAAAAAACGGCACTTTCTCTTCCGAACCATCTTCGTGTTTGAAGTGAACGTTAAAGTCTTGCATAAACTCATAAGATACAACTGTTTCGGGAGAACGGCTAGTCGTATCGAGAAATTTCTGCAAGCCCGCGCGGCTGACATTATCGACACAGGGAGTTCCCAAAACGTAGAGCTTTTCTAAACCGAGTTTTTTCTCGACTGTTCGCAAGGCTTGAATTTGACAGCCGACGCCAATTACTAACAGCCGCTTCATCCCCGATTTTTCGATTTGTTCTAATACTGAAAGATTGGGAGAGAGTGTTGGTTTGTTGACTTTTGCTGCGAGAATTTCTTCGCGATTTCTAGCAATTATCGGCATCGGTTGAAAGCGGTCTTCTTTAGTATTTTGGACACACACAACGCCTTCTACAATTCCTTTTTCGAGCATTTCAATGGCAATTGTGCTGACGATTCCCGTCCACTGAGCACCCTCGATCGGCTCTTTTTTCCGAGCCGCCATCATGTTTTGACTGACTCCGAAATACCAATCGTCGGGATTGTCGAGATTGCGCGATCGCCCGTGAATCTCTTCTTCTAATTCCGCGATATGCTGTGTTAAGAAAGCACAAGATTCCTTGACATAATGGATGTAATATGTATCGCACAAACCGCACTCGCTGCAAAGTTCTTTAGCGGGGCGGCGGCTACCCGGTTTGAGGGCCTTGGATTTTTGGTGCTTAGCAGAATCTGTTGCGGTCATCTAAATTACTTATTTTATGCAGATATGGCTTTTGTTAGGATATCACAGCAATTTCGGTTGTTACCTCCTTTATTCTTTAGACCTCTTGCAAAAATCCTTTCATCAATTGATGGGACGGGCAAGATGCCCGTCCCACAAGAGTTATTTCTTCTTGTGGGACGGGCATCTTGCCCGTCCTAATTATTTTTGCAAGAGGTCTATTCTGTCAGTCCTCGCAGGCGGACGCAAGCTTGTGGGGGAGCAAATTCGGTTCGCCCGAAATTGGCGGTTTTCACAAGTTAAAAAATATTAGTCAGGATTTACCTAAGTTGCGCTAGAAACCCAGTTTCTTGCTGAATACCTCACTGTTAAACCTAAGATTTCTGGTAAAAACCGGGTTTCTTTGTGTAGTTTGGGTAAAAAAATTCGGTTTCAGAGCATCGCAGTGCGTCCCAGAGTCTTTGTGTAAGTCCTATTAGTATCAATCCGGATCTAGCGGGCGATCGCGCGAATACATTGCCAAATAAAGCTATAAAAAAATGGTAAAAATGTTTGTGACAACAGCCGTCGCTGGCATCATGATGAATCTCGCAATTTCGAGCTTAGGATTTGCTGCTTTAGTTCGTCCGGTTCCTGCTATGAATCAAACTGTTGTGACTCTAGAAAGAATGCTCAGCGCGACACAAAAGCCGGCGGCGCTGAACTATTCGCGCCTGGGGATTGGGGGCGTTCGGTTGGGGATGTCTGTAGAAGAGGCAAAACGTAAGTTGGGAAAACCGCAGCGCGACGAAACTAAACCTGCTGGCCCTGGGATAGGCGGCAAGATTCGCACGCTAACTTACTCAGGATTGACGGTAGCAGCATGGGAGGGCAAAGTTTATTTAGTTTCTACTACCAATCCTAAGTTTCTGACAATTGATGGTGTGAAGGTAGGAGATAACAGCCAAAAAGTAGTTAAAACTTACGGTTACGGGTCGCAATCTGTGCAGGGTGGAGTGACTCGGTTGACTTACAGCAATGACCAAAAGGCTTCTAATTTGATTTGGGAAATTAAGGGCGATCGCGTACATAAAATTCTTGTGAGCACGCAGCTAAACTGAAATATTAAACAACTGTGCAAAAGTCCGGGTTCACAAGTTTGTAGTAATGACTTTATTCCTTATTTATGAGGATTTTTAGCCTTTCTGTGAGTTGACTGGAGGGCTTTTTCCTGATGTACGCGCGTGCGTAGCTATCCCGTAGGGAATCGCCCGCGTCTCCTTAATCCTCTTCATCATCATCCGACAATTGTGTCATTTCCTCAGCAATTAGTGTCTGAAAATCCTCTCCGCAGTGAACGTTGAGATGGATTGCAGCACTCAGGAACTCTGCTAGAATTTCAGCTTTTTGTCGATCGCTCAAATCAGGTAACTGAAGCTGATGGATTAAAGTAATCACATTTTGACACTCAGTACCCAATTCATCAATTAACGTTCTCAGCGTAGAATTAGTTACAGAAATTGTCCGATCGCTAACTTGCATCTTTATTTACCCAATCGTTTTAAAGCTTGCTGAATTCCTTTCTCAAAAGCTCGAATTTCACTTTCCCAATGCCGGATTAAGCCTTCATCGGGAAAATCCTTCTCATATTCCAGTCTAATCTTTTCTTCATGTTCTGCAATCCGCTTGTTCAAGGAACGAAGAGCTTTTTTGTGATTTTTATTCCCCATAGAGTCTCACACCCATAAAAAAAAGTAGAGGTGCGATCGATCGCATCTCTACAGTAATTCTAAATAAGGTGCACATTGTGCACCCTACCAATTAGCGGTTCTGGGGAACAGGAGCACTCGGTGCTCCAGAAAAAGTCGCCTCACCAGTCTTAGCCCGCTTTTTGATCAAGATAGGCTTGACGCTGTTTTCTCCACCAATCGGGGGATCTTCTTGTTGAGCGTAATCCGCGCCCATCCAAGCAGGACGGCTTTGATCGAAAGCCATTTGCAAAGCAGCAGCGGCGATCGCGTGGGAGTCGTACTCCTCGGATAACTGAGACACCAGAGGCAAGAAAGATGCCATCCGTTCGCCAGCCAAAGCTTCGCGAACTTTACCCTGCATTTTTTCCAACTGACGAGCTTCAATTTGCGCCCGTGTCGGAATGTTTCGCACCGTCAAGCTCGATCGAACGTGGCGTTCAATCAAACGTAGTTTGCGGCGATCGACCGGTTGAATCAGCGTAATCGCCGTTCCTTCGCGACCAGCCCGGCCCGTGCGTCCGATCCGGTGAACGTAGCTTTCCACACTGTCGGGCAAATCGTAGTTAATCACGTGAGTCAAGTGATCCACGTCCAAACCCCGCGCCGCAATATCAGTCGCCACTACCCAGCGCACCTGACATTGGCGGAACCGATGCAGCAAGCGTTCCCGCTGTGCCTGATTCAAATTACCGTGATACTCATCAACGCTGTGACCTGCTGCTTGCAGTTGGCTGGTGAGTTCTGCCGCCGACTGCCGAGTCCGCACAAAAATCAGTGCAGATTCCGGGTCTTCCATTTCTAAAATTGGCTGTAGGGCTCTTGCCTTCGACCAGCCACGGGGAATCATGTACACGCCTTGGCTGATGCGCTTTGGCGTTGCTTTTGGCTGTTCTACGGTGACGTTGACTGGGTTGCGTAAATGCCGCGACACCAATTTCCGAATGGAAGCTTCCATCGTCGCCGAGAAAAATGCCGTTTGACGTTCTTTTGGTGCAGCATCCAAGATTTTTTCCACATCTTGGATAAAGCCCATGCTCAGCATTTCGTCAGCTTCATCCAAAACCAGCCACTTTACCTTGTCTAGTTTCAGGCTGCCACGGCTGAGCATATCCAATATGCGTCCGGGTGTACCGACAACGACGTGCACGCCGCGCTTCAAACGCTGCATTTGACGATCGATCGATTGACCGCCGTACACTGTCAGAACTTGCAGAGAGCGACCCACTTTTACCGGGCCGTCGCTGCTGATGCCGCTCAAATCACGGATGGCTTCAGTTACTTGCATCGCCAATTCGCGAGTCGGCGTCAGCACCAGTGCTTGCACCGCAGTTACATCTAAATCAATCCGCTCCAAGATGGGCAACGAGAATGCTGCCGTTTTGCCTGTCCCTGTTTGGGCTTGGCCCACAACGTCGCGACCTGCTAGCAAGTGCGGAATTGCTTGTACTTGGATGGGAGTAGGTTCTGTAAAGCCTAGTGTTTCCAGATGGAGAACGAGTTCTTCCGAAAGACCTAAGCCTTCAAACAATAAATTCATTAATGCTCCTAATAACGAGTCTTAGCCTTCTAAGTTGCCCAACTCGGATGCGGATTTCTGCTCTAGGGCAGGAACTCATAAGAGTTCTTTATGGTGCTGCGCCTGCGCGCACCTTCTTAAATAGCAATCGAGTATAGGGCAGCTCCGTCGATGGTGACTAAATTTACCAATTCGACAGCCGTCTTTGATTTTGTGACATCACCGATACCAACCGCCAGGGGTCGGGTTATAGGCTTCCAACATTCTTAAAACAGGACATTGGACTTCCTTTGAGGTACTTGCAAGCTTTCCCTCTTAGGCATTTTATAGTGAGGATCATGCCAGCCCCACTTCACTACATAGTAGTAACAGGTTGTTTGGTTCAGGCGCTATCCCGCAATCCGTCGCCTGCGGGATTGAGCGGGGGATGGGGCGACCGTTACCGCCTATCCATCTCAACACTCTTTCGGGATACCGTTGTGGTGTAGGGCGGACGGCGAAGCAATCTCAAATTATCCCCGCTTATTTCTGGCTTGTTACCATCATAACTCTTTACATTCAGAAACAAAACATTAAATTCGTTAAAATTTTCCGATGTTCTGTAGAGATTACCGCACCCCGACGGGGAGGGTCGATTGCCAGATAGGGGCTAAAAAAGTTTAGAACCCCTTTGCTACATATCTTTGCACAATTGTGTACTAACCGTTACTTTTGTTGCACAATCCGCTAATCATTTTTGGCTCGTGTCCGGTTTTTGTTCGCCGCACCGTCTCAGGCAACAGTTCCAGCAATACTTACACTTGACCGTAGAGGTCGTAGACATCTGCACCAGTAATTTTCACAGATACGATTGAACCCAGCCGCGCTTCTCCTGTGACGTAGACGAGTCCATCTACTTCTGGGGAAAACCGAGCGGATCTACCAATCAACTCGCCTGTCTCTGGTTGTTCTTGTTCTATCAGGACATCAACTACCTGACCGACAGACTCTTGATTCTTCTTCAATGATATAGGTTGTTGTGCCGCCATTACCGAATTTCGCCGCATTTCCATTATTTCTGCAGGTATTTGCTGAGGCAAGCTGAAGGCTGGGGTTCCTTCTTCTGGCGAAAATACAAAAACTCCTACGTGATCGAATTCATGGCGCTTGACAAATTCCAGCAAGTGTGCTGCGTGTTCGTCCGTTTCGCCGGGGAAGCCAACAATAAAAGTTGTCCGCATCACAGCGCCGGGAAGTGCTGCTTTGAGCCGATCGACTATGGCATCATTGATCCCAGCTTGAAAAGGCCGATTCATCGCCCGCAAAATTTCGGGATGGGAATGTTGCAGGGGTAAATCCAAATACGGCAAAACGTTGGGCGTTTCGCGGATTGCCTCGACAACTTGCGGAGTCAAACCTGTAGGATAGGCGTAGTGCATCCGAATCCAAGGTACATCTACTTCACCCAAAGCCCGAAGCAGTTCGGCTAGTTTCGGTTCGCCATAAATATCTTTGCCGTAGTTGGTGGTAATTTGAGAAATTAAGATAATTTCCTTTACCCCTTCGGAGGCTAATTGCTTAGCTTCGGCGACGATAGATTCGATCGTCCGCGATCGTTGATTTCCGCGCAAGTGCGGGATAATGCAAAATGCACAGCGGTAGTCGCAGCCTTCTGCTATTCGCAGATAAGCGACACCTTCCGATGTCGTGCGGTAGCGGGGAGTAGTTTCGTCAGCGATGTAAGTAGGTTCTGAGGAGACGAGGGAAACTCGATCGCCCTTTTCCACCTGCTGCATAACATTGACGATTTTGTGATAGTCGCCGGTGCCGACAATTGCCACTGCTTCGGGCAATTCGTCCAGCAATTCCTGCTGAAAATGCTGTGCCATGCAGCCGGTGATGACTACTTTTTTATTAGCTTCTGCCAATTCTACCAAGGTGCGGACTGACTCTTCTCGCGCCGCTTGGATAAAACTGCAAGTATTGACTACAACATAATCAGCTAATTCTTCATTAGAATCTACTTGATAGCCCGCTTGAGCCAGCAAGCCAATCATGTGTTCGGTATCGATGCGATTTTTTTCGCAGCCGAGGTGAGTAAATGCGATCGTTGGCTTCGTTGCCATGCAGTAATATTTGCTGTTGCGCTATTTCTAAGAACGTTTTATGATATCACACAATTTGACAACTTGCAATGTTGCATGGATTTGAACCGGGAATTCAGCATCAAAACCAAAGAAACCGGGTTTTCGGAAGTTTCTGCGACTGTAAAGAAGTCTCGCAAAAAAACCCGGTTTCTGACCACCCGTGCGTCAGCCACCCCTTGATGATGCGGTTTGTACTCCATTTGATATCCTTTTGATACCCGATCGTCGCATTCGTTCTAGGTAGGCTCGGCTAGAGGCAGACCGGCTCGAAAAATCTGCTCGGCAGTCAACCTCAACTCTGGGAAAGTCAGCGACTCAACTATGTCATCTCCCCGAAACAGGCTGATTTGATATTCCCCGTCAACTAACTGGTAAACCGAGATAGTAGGTTGTTTCGGATTGCCAATGAAGCGTCTGCCGCCCAAAGCAGCATAATCCACAACCCAATATTCTGGGATACTCAGTCTTTCATAATCGGCTACTTTAACCAGGTAATCATCTTGCCAGTTCGTACTGACTACTTCTACAGCTAGTCGCACTGAAGACCCCATCGTGATGATAGATTCTTTTTTCCAGCGTGGTTCATTTGCAAGTGCGGTTCTGTCTAGGACTATTACGTCTGGTTGATAACCTGCCTCGTCACGGGAAAGCTTGAATAAGCAGTCACCTGGAATTGAGTAGGGTAATTGCAGTCGCCTGATTTCAAAATTGATTTCACTGGAGATGAAACCCGTAACATCGGAATGGTCACCAGTTCCTAAAGGCATTTCAACAATTACTCCGTTGCGTAATTCGTACTTATGGACAGAGTTCTCTGGATACCAAGCAACGAACTCATCAAACGTGATTGTTTTCGATATGGTTTGGATCATGTTGTGATTTCCTCTGTCTGGTGATTAGTATGCGGAAAGCTAAAATATGACACAAGCTTTAGAGACAACGTTGTCTCTAAAGCTTGACAAATTAGACTGTAGCTGATAGTAGTCCGATCGCCCGTCCCGACAAAACAGCACTTGGTACAAAACGCCGATTTGTCACAAAACTGGTGTCCTTTTGTACCCATTTGATATCCTTTTGATACCGAATCGCCCCATTCATTCTAGCTTGGCTCAGTTGCAGGCAGACCGGCTCGAAAAATCTGCTCGACAGTCAACCTCAACTCTGGGAATGCCAGCGACTCAACTATGTCATCTCCCCGAAACAGGCTGATTTGATATTCCCCGTCAACTAACTGGTAAACCGAGATAGTAGGTTGTTTCGGATTGCCAATGAAGCGTCTGCCGCCCAAAGCAGCATAATCCACAACCCAATATTCCGAGATACCCAATCTTTCATAATCAGCTACTTTAACCAGGTAATCATCTTGCCAATTTGTACTGACGACCTCTACAGCCAGTCGCACCGAAGACCCCATCGTGATGATGGATTCCCTATCCCAGCGCGGTTCTCTTGCGAGAGCTGCTTCGTCTAGGACAACTGCGTCTGGCAGGTAGCCCGCCTCGTTGCGGACGGGTTTGAGCAAGCAGTCGCCGGGGATGGAATAAGGTAAGGAGCGGCGGTCAATTTCGATTGATAGTTTTGAACGGATGAAACCTATAACGCGGGAATGGCGGCCGGTTCCTAAAGGCATTTCAACAATTACTCCATTATGTAGTTCGTACTTATGGACAGAGTTCTCTGGATACCAGGCAACGAACTCATCAAACGTGATTGTTTTCGATATGGTTTGGATCATGTTGTGGTTTCCTCTGTCTGGTGATTAGTATGCGGAAAGCTAGAAGATGACACAAGTCTTTTCCGTAAAATACGGAAAAGACTTGACATAGGAAGTGAAGTTTGCTATTTTAGGTGGCCCACAATGTCAAAATACCGATCGCGCCGATCGACTGAATCTAAAAGTATCCACAGAAGTTCTTGATACGATCATTATTTCACCTTTAATGTCGCAAGGAGGCTCACGCTCTACCCGATAGGGTGAGCGTTGAGAGGAATTGCGACCAACAAAGTTCGGACTTGCGTAGCACTGCTTTTTAAGCTATCATGTCATAAGCGTGAGTTTTAAAAGTCGATGAAACAAGTCTTAACCCTAGTGGTAAAGCTTCAACCTACGCCAGAACAGCGTCAATTATTAGACGATACTACCAAGGCGTTTGCTGATGCTTGCAACTATATTAATAACAACGTTAAGGCGAGTTTGACAGAGAGAAACTCAATCCAAGCAGTTTGTTATCAAGACGTTAAAGAGCGTTTTGGTTTAACCGCTAATCATGTTGTTAGAGCTTGTGAAGCGAGTCGGTGCGAATCGTTTAACTGCCAAATATAAAGGCAAAAAAGTTAAAGGATTCAAGCCTACCAGTTTTGACTGTGATTCTCGTACTTTCCGTTTGATTGAAGACGGCTATTTAGCTAGTATCAGTACCACGGGAAAACGAATCAAAATACCAATGAGAGTTAGTAATTATCATCGCGGTCAACTCTCAGGTCAAAATCCAATTTCCGCACAATTATGTCAACATAAAGATGGGGATTGGTATATCCATATTCAAGTTAAAAATGATGTACCATCCCCTTTGAAAACCAGTCATGTCATGGGGGTCGATTTTGGCAGACGCGATATCGCTGTAACCAGTACAGGGAAGTCATGGTCTGGAAAAGAAATTCAAGACAAAAGAGATAAATTTAATCGGGTTCGGGCTTCTCTCCAAAAGAAAGCTACTCTAGGCACAAGGTCAACTAGACGTAGAGCTAGAAACATCTTGAAACGGTTATCGGGTAGAGAGAGACGGTATCAGGCATGGTTAAACCATAATATATCCAAAGCTATCATTAACGAAGCCAAGCAATCTCAATCCCTCATTGCTATTGAGGATTTAACAGGTATTCGAGGTAGAACCAATCAGAAACCGAGAAACAAGACTGAACGAAGACGGTCTAATTCTTGGGCTTTCTACCAACTGCGTCAATTTCTCGAATACAAAGGAATAAAAGAAGGAATTGAGATCCTAGCAGTTAACCCTGCTTATACCAGTCAAACCTGTCATTGTTGTCTGCACATTGGACTCAGAAACAATAAGTCTTTTAAGTGTAGTAATAAAGCTTGTGGATGGATTGGGGATGCTGATAATAATGGCTCGTTGATGATAGCTTTAGTGGGGCTGAGTGTAAACCAGCCTAGAGGTTCAGAATTGTTGGCTTGTCCAATTGATTCTAGGGCTACTGAAAGCCTACGCTGTACGCTTGCGTCAGCGTAGGTAGTTTACAAATTTTGTGATGTTTTAGCTACTCCGATCGCAAACTCAGCCTGAGTCATCTCTGCAAGGCATTTTGCAACATACTTTCAAAAAAAGTATCCAGAGAAGTTCCTGATGCTTTCGTCATTGCAGAAAGCACACTTTTCTGAGCAAAAGAACAGTACAGCCCCGCTTCCAAAAACCAAGGTTGTCCCTGCGGATCGATGCGAAAATCAAATAGACTATAATCGCGACAACCCAAAGCGATGTGGCATTTTCTGCCCTGGGCCCAAACTCTCTCCGTAATCGGATCGCTGGTGTCAACTATCCACGACTTGGTACTATCCTTAGAAGTCAAACTCAAGTTGCCATCGTCATTTTGTTTCAGCTTATCGGCATAACTCCGAATTGGCTTCGTATCAGGATGCACAGCATACTCTTCCAGCGGCAAGCAGACGAGCTCGCCGGCTTGGACAATAATCCCACAGCGAACTTCTCTACCCAATTCAATGAATTTTTCTACTAGCACTTCCTCTGAATGAGTCAATGCTGTCTGCAAAGCCGCATCATAGTCAGCAGCATTTTTAACTAAGGCAACTCCCAGAGAATTATCCGCATTCAGCGGCTTGATCACCACCGGAAAATCAATCGAAGGTCGATCGCCCGCGCGGACAACTTCTCCCAACGGTACACTTACCCCAGCGGCTGCTACTACTGCCTTAGTCTTCGCTTTATCAGCCACCAGCGCCATCAACTCTGCCGGATTACCCACATAAGGAATACTCAGCATATCGAACAAGCTACGGTATTGAGTCATGCCGGGGATGCAAAACATCTGCGGTACCATTACGTCAATCTTTAGCTGTGTCAGCACCTGCACAGCGCCCGCTAGAGACATGGGATTAGCCGCTGCGATCGCACCTTGATCGAGAGATGTAGGAAAACGCCATTGGTGATCGGGAGAAATATAGGCAATATGAAATTCATAGAGTGCTGAATTAGCAGTATTTTTCAGACAATCTTCTGCATAAAGGCGCGATAAATTACAGAAAAAATCGCTAACTGCCGATCCGACTAAATGCAAAACCCGTACTACTGACATCCTCAATCTCCCCCTATTTCCACAAGTTTGCCAATATTAAAATCAATCCGAATCCACTCTTTCGGCTTCTGTAAATTTCCCCATAACAACAAGGGAATTTGCCAATGATGCACCATCAAAAACGGCAGCGGATCGTCCCACTCGAAGATAGCATCTTTGCCTTGGGCGATAATTTGTAACCGCTCAGAAACGAGCTTCGGCGATCGCAAATGAGTCACCAATCGCCAAATTTCATGGTAAATCCAGTAAGTCGGGCGACTTGATGCCAAAGGCTGCACAGTCTGTGGTAAAGGGTCGAGATCCAAATAAGCTTTTGCCACATCGGGATGGTTGTAAAACATCGTGATGGCTGAATGGGTGCGGGGGTTGCATTCGATCGCGTAAATCTCTCCATCATCCGCCGCCTGAATGAAATCAAAGGAAATTTGTCCTGTCAGATTGAGACTCTTGGCAAATTGACGAATCCAATTTCCGATATCCGGGCGATCGACATTCTGGTAATTCACCTGAAAAGCCGACGATTCACAGCAACAGTGCAACTGAAGATGACCATCACGAATTGTACTGTGAGTGCAGAATTCTTGCCCTGGAATATACTCTTGCATAATCCAAGGTTTACTCTCAGAAATTGGTAATGAGTTGACAAAAGCGGCAGTTTCTGATGGGGTTTCGCAGGGTAATTTAGTTAAGTTTAACCTGCGGACAGAATCGTAGGGAATACTTTTGATAATATATGGACGCTGTGCATCACTAAAATCAAAATCGATTACTTGCTGCGGATTAGTAATGCGATAAGACTTCGGAACTCGCAGCCCCAATGCTGCCGCGGCTTTTGCAAAATCATATTTATCATCCAAACGTTGCAGAGTTTCGACATCTACGTGCATTACCGTACAGTGTCCAGAAAGTACCCTTTTGACTTCGGCATCGTAGTAACTGGCGACTGGACTACAAACGGGAACGTAAACATTAACTTTCTCTTGTTGGACAATTTTTAAGAGTGCTTGGGGGTATTCCTCTGTCTGGGGATTTGGTACTGTGTAAAAGCGATCGACTGCCCAAGAGTAACGATGACCCGTCAGCCAGTATTTCTCGCTTTCAACCAAAATTACCCGATGACCGGCATTATGGAACGATCGGGCTAGCTGCAATGCTTTGGTCATCTTGCCGCCACTGATTAAAATCGTTTGGGGAGTGGCTGTAGTCGATCGAGACTGAAACGGTTTGAGGATGATGGATCTCAGTAGGGCGATCGCAGTTAAAGCAATATTCAGGGGCATTACTAATAGCAGCAAAATTAATGTGGCTATGGTTTTGAATGCAGTCTGGAAGCGCCTATTCCCAGTGTTTGTTTCCTGTTCAGATGGCATCGCTGCCACAGAAACTGTTTCGAGCATAATTTTCTAGTAAGTAAACACTCTAATTAAAGGTAATATCAAATCTGTTAGCATCCGAATTATTCATATCTCTCTTGTTTTAATCTGCTTAATCTGCGTCCATCCACTGTCATCTGCGGTGAAGAAATTATCTTTTTTAAACCGCAGATGAGGGCAGATAAACACAGATTAACGCAGATGAATTATATGAATTCCGGTGGCACAGATCCGATCCGGCTAAATCCGCATGAGGACTTTGACCCCTCCTAGCTGGCCTGATTGAGGGAATCTCCGGGGCAAGAGAACACGCTCTAAACGCGCCGAATTAAGGTCAATCCATCTCTGAGCGGCACTAACACTTGCTCTACGCGCGGATCGTCAACTAGAGCCTGGTTGAATTTGGCGATCGCAACTCCGTTATCAGTAGCAGTACCTGACAAGTAGGGCTGTCCCTGCATCAGAGTATTGTCTGCACATATCAAGCCATTGGGAGCCAACAGCCCGGTAGTTAGGAGTAAATCGAGATAGTCTATGTATCCAGCTTTATCAGCATCGATAAATACCAAATCGAACACTTCTCCATTAGCAGCCAATTGTTTCATGGTTTCTAGAGCCGGTGCCACCTTCACTGAGATTTTGTGGCCGGCAGTAGATTCGTGAAAACACTTCTGGGCAAATTCAGCGACGTAAGCATCTACTTCGCAGGCTACCACCACTCCATCCACTGGCAGGGCTTCGGCCATTGCTAGTGCTGAGTACCCGGTAAACATCCCTATTTCCAGTACGCGCTGTGCTTTGGTGAGATGGACGAGAAACTTCAGCATTTGGCCTTCCACATGGCCCGAAAGCATTTCCTGTTCCAAGTGGCGCACTGTCTCGCCGTCAGAGAATCGCTTACTCCAATCTTCTGATTGGGTGCGCTTTACTAACGTGGCTAAGGCGGGAGATTCCGGCGTGGTACAAAGGTTCAGGTACGGATCGAGACCGTTTGCTAATTCGTAGGCTTGTTGTAATTGGGCCTTGAAAGCTCGATCGAGATTATCGATTTTTTCTACTTGCGAGGCGAGACTTTCGAGTAAAGAGGCTAAAATCCCGACTGGGGTAACGGGTCTCATCTTTATACCCCGGCTGTGGAACGAGTTGCAACTTTCTGCAATACCACATACATATCCTCGCCATCACCATGACGCGGATAGCCCTGACAGATTTCTCGATGCACCTCTAGGGCTTCATCCAACTCAGTTCGAGTCAAATCATTCATGAAAAAGCAGTCACCAATGGGGCATGGAGCTGCTGCACGCTGAAGGCCGTCGCGGGTACGACTGATCGATGTTGTGGCTTTCCAGAGCAGTTCTGATGTGAGATAAGGGCTGTCTATTGCTAGTCCGAGGCGGCTCATTAATCTTAAGATGCGATCGCGATCGGCGATCGAAATGTAGCCCCGCAGTTGGGCAATGGTGGCCGAAAAAGCCATATCGATGGCGACACTATGGCCGTGGAACATCGGAATTTCCGGTGTTAGTTCCAGCGTCGGACTCCAAGTGTGACCATAGGCAATCACTCGATCCAAATCTAGCTCGTGGAGGTTTGGTACTTCTAAGGCCAGCATTGACTGAATCGCGTTGTAGGTTAAGCGATGGGCCACTTCGCGCAGTTCAGATGTGCCGTCTAAATAACCAAAATGGCTGTGCAGCAATGCTTCGCCGTAGTTTTCTAACAACTCGAAGATTTCTTTGTTGCCTACTACGGCGATCTTAATTAACTCTGCCATGCCGTTTCGTATTTGGTCGATCGGCAGAGTTTTCAGAAAGGAGAAATCTAAGATTACTTTCTGCGAAGCGTGGTAAGCGCCGAGGCGGTTTTTCAGCTTACCGTGGTTCACAGCTACTTTGATTGCCACACTGGCATCAATCAGCCCAATTAAAGTTGTCGGTACGCGAATGTAGTTAGTCCGACGGCGATAGGATGAGCAGGCAAAACCAGCTACGTCTGTCGTCAATCCACCACCGACTACCAAAACAGGCTCCTTCCGCACGAGTCCGAAATCAACGAAGGCATCTATGATGCTTTCAAAAGTTTTTAAGGTCTTATCAGGTTCCTTGATATTAACTGGAAAGACTGTTAAATCTATCTCGTGATGCTTGAAATAATCCTGCATCTGTCCACCATAAAGACCATAGACTGTTTCATCTACAACCATTAAACAGCGACCAAATTGGCGGTAACTATCCGCAATCTCAGGATTCTCCAGCTTGAAAGCACCATCTACGTAGAGCAAGCTGAAATCTATTTTTTCGTACCCCTCAATTTGAAAAGCTCTATCGGTAGATGTAAACGTAGCTTGAATGTCACCCATAAGATTTTTGCACTTTCATGTTGATCAGTAACTGTAAGTATCTGGGCGAGCTTCAAAAGTATCAATCCTTTTGCTGGCAAACTTCCTAGACATTAACTTGACAATTTGTCATTTAATATGAACTTAACAATTCACCTAAAAATTTACTTTCAGAGTTGTTTGTTAAGACTAGGTTAAATACTGCTTATCGAGTATTTATACTTAAAGCATTTTGAGGATTGATTTGAGACCGCCTCAATGCTTACACAAAATTTAACATAACGAATTTCTCATCTTTATGCAACCAGATTCAGTAAAATTTGATATATTTTTTTTTAATATCATATTATCCAGAGACAAATCGCGAAAACCCGAAATTACAGCAGCCTCATCTATTGAAACGACTCGTTGCGATCGATCGTTGAAATCACTTTATCTTTTTTGAGCGGGTTCGCTGTGTATTTCCAGTTGATTAGACCTCTTGCAAAAGTCCTTTTCATAAATTTATTGGACGGGCGGGACGCCCATCCCACAAGAAAAAATAACTTTTGTGGGATGGGCCCCAGATCCCGTCCTAGTTATTTTTGCAAGAGGTCCATTATCAACCAAATTAAATATCCAATCAGCCGATTAATGCCTAGTTAATAAAGGGAATAATAAACCTGGATTTTAGATTACGAAATTTCCTGGGAACATATAGCAATCCTCGCATCATTTGTAAAAATATGTAGGGGTAGTGCTAAGAGTGCCTACCCCAGCCTGCATCGGGGCAACCACGGGGGGTTTGCCCCTACAAGAATTACACGAATCATTTAGGATTGCTATAAATCAAGCCCGATCGCCCGACAGCACTTTAACAGCAGCAGACGCAGGTAATGGAGCGTCAATCGATTTTAGATTTTAGATTTTAGATTTTAGATTTTAGATTTTAGATTTTAGAATTGACTTGCGCGAGATAAATGCGGGGGCTGGAGGATTTTAGATTTTAGATTTTGGATTGATTCCACGGATAAATGACGTGGCGGGTACCACCTTTGAAATTATTGGTCAAAATTGCCGCCCAAACTATTAACTTGAGGCATCAAAGTACCCATTTCCAATGGGCAAGATATTGGTCTAATTTGTCGATCGACCCAGAGTGGAATTTTTACCTTGGGGGCGGGTATAATCACCACCCCACAAGAGTCTTAAGATTTTTCCCGATGCAAATCTTGATGTTTTTTGAGCTTAAAAATACTGCTAAGCTGTTCTACATTTAAATTGTGTGTCAAAAATCACTAAAACTTTTGTGGGACGGGCTTCTAGCCTGTCCCGAATTTCCAATTTAAATGCGTAACAGCTTAGCCCAATTTAAGAGGGGATTTGATCCGACGATACATCGGGGGCGAGCGACAGATTTCCTTCGCCCGAAAGCACTTGAGCAGCAGATCCTGTAGTTAATCGATGATCGTAAGAGTGTGTTCCCAAACCCTTAACTTGGCGCATCAAAGTACCCATTTCCAAAGCACTCATCGCATAATTCCAGCCCAAATTGCTTTTAATTCCAGCCCTTTCCAAAGCTTGCTGCATCGTGTCAGTCGTCACCACCCCAAAAATCACCGGCACCCCTGTCTGAAAAGCAGCAGCAGCAATTCCCTTAGCAACCTCACCAGCCACAAAATCGAAATGAGGAGTTTGGCCCCGAATTACCGCACCCAGACAAATTACCGCATCGTAGCGGTGAGAAAGAGCCGCTTGGCGCGCCACCAAAGGAATCTCAAAACTTCCCGGAACCCAAAAAAAGTCCACCTGAGATCCATGAGGATTAATATCAACCCCGTGGCGTTTCAAACAATCTTGACATCCCTCCAAAAGTTTGTTAACCACCAAATCGTTAAAACGACCGATGACAATCGCAAATCGCAAAGATTCGGTGTGAGTAAAAGTTCCCTCGAAAACAGTCATAGTGTTCTACTTTAGATTTTAGATTTTAGGTTTTAGAGTTGTGTTTGTGAGAAGGCAAAAGTCAGAAAGCAGCAGCATCTCATCTGAATCTCAAGTGCAAAAACATACAGAATCGCGCGGTCTGGAAAATGCCTAGCTTCTGCCGAATGCCTTTTAATCGCTGGTGAATGCCTTCATCCTTCTATCTTTTACCTTCTTTATCCGATAGACTTGGGTGAAATTAAACGACTAAAAAGTTCAATACACCCACTGCAATAACCAGCAAAAACCACAGACCCGATCCGACATAAATCAGGGATTTAGACTGATTCCAGTTTTGGGGAGAGGCATAAGCAACTGGCACGCCAACGACCATCACAAAAGACAGCAGTACCAGACCCAGTAAAACCACTTGAAACAGAATTGATAACATCTTTTCTCCTTTCGATATAACCGTGCGTTGATCGGAAATAGTTTCCCAGAACCGAAAAAAATCTTCCAAATTCTAGTTTTTGACAGTTTCCCGATAGTCGATCGAGAAATTGTCGGTTGATTGATACGAAAGAACCCAGGCAAATTCGGGCGTTGCGCGAACAGGCGTCAGCGGCTCTTAAGATTTTTATCAATTTTATCATTGTTCGTTACAGCACAGAAAACTGGAAAGGTTAACTTAAAGCCCGATCGACACATCCGGTTTCAGAGGGCGAGAAATTGCTACTGTTTGAGTTAGAGATGCGGGATTTTCGGCTATGGACTTAGTTTTGTGCCACACAACAGCAGATTTTGACGCCTTGGGGGCGGCGGTGGGACTTTGCGTGCTGCGCCCTGGTAGCAGGATCGTATTGACGGGCGGGTGTCATCCGACAGTGCGGGATTTTTTGGCGCTACACCGCGACGAGTACCCACTGATTGAACGCCGATCGGTCAATCCGCAACAAATTCGATCGATTACTATAGTTGATGCCTCCGGGCGCGATCGCTTGGGAAAAGCCGCCGAGTGGCTGGATTTGCCACAAGTAAGGGAAATTGCTATTTTCGACCACCACCTAGAGGCGCATTCAGACATCCCCGCTACTGTTACGCAGATCGAAGCAGTCGGAGCCAGCACAACATTAATTGTCGAAAAACTCAAAAATCAAGCAGAAAACAGCGACATACCCTTCCGCCTTCTGCCTTCGGAAGCAACAGTAATGGCCCTCGGCATCCACGTCGATACAGGTTCCCTCACCTTTGAGGGCGCAACTGCGCGAGATGCCATAGCTTTGGCCTGGTTGATGGAACAGGGAGCGAGTTTGGGGGTAATAGCTGAATATGTAGAACCCGCTTTGTCTCCTCAATTGCAAGATTTGCTGAGAGAAGCGCTCAAGAATTTGCGATCGGAAACTTTGCACGGTTACAGCGTAGCCTGGGTGCTGCTGTCTACTGAAGCTTATGTTCCGGGACTTTCTTCGCTGGCTTCTCGCTTGCTCGATTTAACGGAAACCGATGCTCTGCTGTTAGGCAATGTTTATAAATTTAGCGAAAACGACAACAACCGCAACATCGCTCCCGAATCGCCAGTTTCCAATCGATTAACTATTATCGGTCGATCGCGCATCGAAGGTACAAACCTCAGCGAATTGTTCAAACCCTTCGGCGGGGGAGGCCACGCCCGCGCCGCTTCCCTCGCTACCCGCGATGTTGACCCCCTGCTGACTTTAAATCAGTTAGCTGACGAACTCAAAACTCAAATTCCCCACCCTCCGACAGCCCGCGAATTAATGTCGTCTCCAGTGCGGAGTATTCGCCCGGAAACCTCGGTGGGGGAAGCTCACCGTATCCTCCTACGTTACGGACATTCAGGGCTTTCTGTGGTCGATGCGGGCGATCGGCTCGCCGGCATTATCTCGCGCCGCGACATTGACATTGCCCTGCACCACGGTTTCAGCCACGCCCCGGTGAAGGGTTACATGAGTCCGCAGTTAAAAACGATCGCCCCAGATACCTTGCTGCCGGAAATTGAATCTTTAATGGTGACATACGATATCGGGCGCTTGCCAGTATTGGAAAACGGTCAACTGATGGGAATTGTGACTCGGACTGATGTGTTGCGGGAATTGCACCAGCAAAAAGCGCGAGACAGGGGAAGTAGTGCAGAATTCTCTTATTGTGCTGTGTCCGAATCGGTTGAGCAGTTGTTGCGATCGCGCATCAGTCCCGAATTATGGCAATTATTGTCGATCGCCGCCAATATTGCCCAAAACCGCGGCTGGCAACTTTATATTGTGGGTGGAGCAGTCCGGGATTTACTGTTGGCGACGGATGATACCAAGGGCGGGCAAGATGCCCACCCCACAACATTAAACTCTTGTGGAACAGGCATCTTGCCTGTTGCCCTAACAGATATCGATTTGGTTGTGGATGGAAAGTGCGGTTCCGATGATTCCGGTGCTGGTGTCGAGTTAGCTTCCTCGCTGCAAAAACTTTACCCAGAATCGCGTTTGGACGTTCACGGTCAATTTCAAACCGCCGCGCTTTTGTGGCACAAAGACTCTGCTTTCGGCTCGCTGTGGGTGGATATCGCTACGGCTCGCACTGAATTTTACCCTTATCCGGCTGCAAATCCTGAAGTTGAAGCGAGTTCAATTCGCCAAGATTTGTACCGCAGGGATTTTACAATTAATGCGCTGGCTGTGCGGTTGGGTGTTCCTCGCAGCGGCGAATTGTTAGATTTTTTCTGCGGTTTGCTGGATTTGGAATCGAAGCAAATTCGAGTTTTGCACGCCAATAGTTTTATCGAAGATCCGACGCGAATTTATCGCGCGGTGCGGTTTGCGGTGCGGTTGGGATTTGAAATTGAGCCACAGACGGAAGGATACATACGCAACGCTTTGGCCAGCGGGATTTATTACCGAATTCAGGGGGAAAACGGCCGAGCTCCGGCTTTGGAAACTAGGCTGAAAAGTGAATTGAAATACATTTTGCAAGCTCCTTACTGGAAAGTTGCTTTGCAAATGCTGGGAGATTTGCAGGCTTTGCGCTGCATTCATCCTAGTTTGGAGTTGGATCGGGAGTTGTGGCGGCAACTGCGTTTGCTCGATCGGTGTTTGCAAGGAAGGAAGAAGGAAGGCACGACACGGATTTTGACACGGATACACGGATTAACGATTGAGGGTGAGTCACGAGTCAGAGGGAATAAGGAAGAGGGAATACGGAAGAAGGAAGAAAAAGAAAAAGCAACTATTCTCAAGGCTCAATCCCCAATTCCCAATTCCCCATTCCCTATTATCAATATTCCCGATTGGCAGATGCGGCTGGAAGTTTTGATAGCTTATGTAGCACCGGAATATCGCGGCAAGGTGGCTGCAAATCTTCAGTTACCTGCTGACAGCATTAAGCGGTTGGAAGTTTTGGAAGCCGGAAAGAAGCAGTTAGCGGAGAATTTGCCTAAGTGCGAGTTGCCGAGTCAGTTGGTGTTGCTGTTGAGGAATTATGAATTGCCGGTGTTAATTGCGATCGCCCTACAAAGTCCGCGAAGTGCACGCCGCCAAATCTGGGAATATCTCACCAAATGGGCGAATGTTGAGCCGCCTTTGAATGGCAACGATTTGAAGGCTTTGGGTTATAAGCCGGGGCCTGGGTTTAAACGAATGTTGGATGATTTGTTGGCGGCGAAGTTGGATGGCGATTTGGGCGATCGGGCTGCTGCTATCTCTTTCTTAGCACAACGTTATCCTCAAGCTTAGTAAGGTGCGTCAGCAGCGCGTTATTTTTTATCTAATTGATTAGCTAATTGCTGACGCACTCTACTAAAATTTAAGTTTTCAATCCTAAACAGCCTAACCAGGCGATCGCACATTATTGATATTTCGAGAATTAAGGTGAAGAAACATCGCTCCTGGTTTAATCGCAATTCTCCTTGCAAACTCACTTGATTTTATAAATGTCAGCATTTTCCCTTTTAATTTCATAAAACCGCTGATCCGTCAACTAAAAACCTCAATCTTTACAAAATTTTTGTGATCGTAAAGATTCGATAAAGCTACGAGGGGTTATACCCCCTATGAGTTATAGTGACATATATATAGATGCACCCTGATGGCTTTCCCGTTCCACAAGAGCGGGATTTTTATTGGAAAAATATTGTATTAAGTTTTAAGACACCTGCTAGAGATAGAATTGGTGGAAAATTTCAATAGAACGATCGCAGCAACGGTCATTAGTACAACTGCCACTAATGGCGAAGGCACCGCTTTCGTGAAGCGAGGCAGAATAAAGAAGCCAATATTTGCTCCTACATCAAATACGATGTCACATTTATGCAACTCAATTCCATTTTTGATGTAGGTGTGTACTTCTTTATACACAAACTGGGCTTAGTGCTTCTGTAACCAAAATATGATCCTCCCACTCGTAAGTTTCACTTATTTATAGTTTTTTTTCATTCTGTACACTTCTTACTTAGTTTTTGAACTCTGATAGCCTGCAATCTTCTGCAGACAAGGCTGTTACTGGTTTTGAACAGCCCCTCCACAGATACGTTTTGATTAAGACAGAGAAGGAAAAGGTGTGCCCGTTTCATCGTAGCTATAGCCTTGCTTTTCACGAACCATCGCTAAACCTTCTTGTAGTGCACTCAGGCGATCGCCCATCCAGTGATGTCCGGGAATTAAACCAGCAATACCTAACTTTTCTAAGCGACGTTTTACCTTCCCTGTTGCCCCAAGAACAATCACTTGCCGCCCAGCCTCAATCGCCTCTTTAATCGCATTTTCGATTGCCAAAGAAGACGTTACGCCCAGCATAGGAACTTCACCTAAATCGACAATCAAAACATCATAATTGGCAATAGCGCTATGTTCTCTAGCAATGGCTTTGGCAACACCAAAAATCATTGGCCCGCTGAGATGGAACAGTAAAACTCGACCGTTTGCTAAATCTAACAGTTGCTTTTCTTTCTCAGTGAGGACAATTTGATCGTCAGCGTCAGTAATCGCTTTCACGGAATTGGATTGAAGTTGCTCAAGGCGCTCGATTGTCAAGATATTAGCAATAAATACCCCTACGGCAACAGCTATCATTAAATCGACAAACACCGTGAGAAATACCACAGTATAGACAATGCCGGCTGCCTTCCAAGAAATTTTGTGAACCCGTTTGAGGAAAGCCCAATCAATAATATTGATCCCTACTTTTAAGACAATCCCAGCTAACACAGCCAGGGGAATGCCAGAAGTTAGAGGAGCCGCCCACAAAACGACGATTAACAGCACTAAAGCCCGACTAATACCAGATAATGCAGTGCGTCCACCGGCTTGGATGTTAACTACAGTCGCCGTTGTCGCTCCAGAACCAGCAACTCCACCACATAAACCAGTAATCACATTAGCAATACCTTGCCCGATTAATTCTTTGTTGGATTTGTGTTCGGTACGAGTGAGACTGTCAGACACGAGGCAAGTTAACAAACAATCAATTGAGCCCACCATGCCCAACACCATTGCATTAACAAACATTAACTGCCAATTTTCAGTGCTAAAAGTAGGCATCTGGAATTGAGGCAAACCGGGAGTAATTTTTCCAATAGTGGCAATAGTGCGAATCTCAACACCACTCAATAAAATTAGAGAAATTGCCGTACCGATAACTAAAGCCACCAGTTGCGGTGGTACAACCTTTTTCCATGAAGTCGGGTAAAAGAACAGAATTGCTAAAGTTATTAACCCTAAAAAAGTTTCCGCAGGATTGAGATTAGTGATGATAGTCGGTAGATTCTTGATCACATCAATGACACCACCTTTAGGAGTTGCTTGTCCTAAAAAGGGTGCTATTTGCATAAAAATCAGAATCACACCAATTCCTGTCATAAATCCAGAAATCACGTTATAGGGCAGCATCGTAATATACCGCCCCAATCGCAATACCCCAAAGAGGATTTGAACTACTCCTGCCATCATCACCACAGTAAATGCCATTGCCATGCCATTTTCAGGATTGTTAGCCGTGAGTCCGCTAATAACTGCGGTGACAATTACTGTCATCGGGCCTGTTGGTTCAGAAATTAGACTCGGTGTACCGCCAAATAAAGCAGCAAAAAATCCGACTAATATTGCCCCCCATAATCCGGCAGAAGCACCTGCACCAGAAGCGATACCAAATGCTAATGCCATCGGTAAGGCAACCACCGCTGCGGTTAACCCCCCAAGAATATCTCCTTGTACGTTACGGAAATGGATTTCATTGGTTATTTTCACGACAAATTTTTCCTCTCTTAAAAATCAAGCTGAATTTATCTACGTCGAGTTAACGGAATAGCAATACGGGAATATTGCTACTTCTAAGCAGTTGGGCAGTGGTACTACCAATTACTAAATGGCGAATGCGGCTATGTCCGTAAGCGCCCATTAGTAAAAGGCTGATATCGTGCTGGGTAATATAGTTGGAGATCGCTTTTTCAGATTCACCTTCTATGATGCTACAGACTGGCTCAAATCCTGCTTCTTGCAATCTTTCTTTTGCTTCACTAAGTCGAGCGTTCGCCCTTTGATATGAGTCATTTTTCGTCACTTTTAGTAGATGTAATTCCAAAGTATTGAAGAAAGGATTCTCTACTAAAAATTGCAGTATCTTCTTTCCCGTTAGACTACCATCATAGGCAACTAAAATGCGCTCAATCGGTTTAAAATCACGGGAAGTAACTAAGCAAGGCTTATGACTACTGCGAACAATTCGATCCACATTTGCCCCTAAATGTCCAGAAGCAAAATCGGCTGCTTCTCCGCGTTTACCTAAAACAATCAAATCGGAATTTTCTTCAAACTCATGAAAACAATCCACCAGGAATCCTGTTTTATGAGTTAAATCAAACTTTTCTAGACCTTCAGCTTTTAGAGCCTCGGCGGCATTTTGTAAAATCAATCTTGCCCGTTGATTGTTCAGCTTGGCTTTTTCATGTTCTAAATTCACTAATTCGTTAAGTAATTGTTCTGAAGCGCCAAGTCCAATAGTACCGCTTAAGTTGCCAGTAGACGCTACTTTTTGGCTGCGAATATCGGTGACAGACAAGACTGTAATTTGGGCATTTAGTTGAATAGCAAACCAAGCTGCATATCTATAAATGTTTTCAGCAAAAGATGAACCATCGGTACAGAGTAAAATAGTTTTCATTTGGGTTTTAGCTTCTGACATTTCAGGCATTGAAGGCAAGAATACTACTGATTTTTCATGGCATCGGCGTTTTGAGAAATTGCCAATTTATTCAACAATGTCGTACTCGCTTCATTTAGTCCGATGAGTTCTACTTCTACTCCATTGCGGCGAAATTTAAGCACCGCTTTATCCAGTACCTCCACGGCACCTTGATCCCACAGGTGAGCATAGGTTAAATCAATGGTGACGCGCTCGACCAGTTCTGTAAAATCAAAAGACTCTAGAAATTCATCTCTCGATAAAAAGAAAATTTGTCCAGCTACCTTATAAATGCGATGGGAGCGATCGTCACTCAACACTTTATCCACAAATACCAACTGGGCAATCTTGTTAGAGAAGAATACGGTACTCATGACGATGCCTGTCACTACGCCGAGGGCAAAATTACGGGTGAAAATTGTCACAAACATCGTCGTTAACATGACGGCGGTTTCTGTGCGGGGGATGCGGGAAATATTTTTGAAGGATGACCAGCGAAAGGTACCGATCGACACCATAATCATCACGGCTACTAATGTCGCCATCGGCATTTGCTTGACCCAATCTTGCAAAAACAAAATCGCGAATAACAGGAAAACCCCAGCCGCCAGCGTTGATAGTCTCCCCCGTCCGCCAGACTGCACATTAATCACCGATTGTCCAATCATTCCACACCCAGCCATACCCCCAAAGAAGCCAGTAACGATATTGGCAATGCCTTGTCCTTTGGCTTCTTGGTTTTTATCGCTGGGGGTATCTGTGAGTTCATCCACCAGTGAAGCGGTGAGAAACGAAGCCAATAAACCAACGATCGCCAAGGTCAGGGAATAGGGCAAGATAATCTCTAGTGTCTCTAGAGTTAACGGGACTTGGGGTAGAGCAAATAAGGGTAGGGTAGTCGGTAACTCTCCCATATCCCCGACAGTGGGAACATCGAGTTTGAGAGCGATCGCAGCGATCGTCATCACCGCTAGGGCCACCAAGGGAGAGGGAACTGCTTTGGTAAAACGAGGCAGAATGTAAATAATTGCCAAGGAAAGGACAGTCAGCACATAGACTGCCGGCGGAACATTCGTCAGTTGGGGCAACTGGGCGAGGAAAATTAACACCGCCAGCGCATTGATATAGCCAATCATCACCGCCCTAGGTACAAATCTCATTTGGCGTCCCAGTTTTAGCACCCCAAACAAAACTTGAAAAACCCCGGTTAACAAGGTTGCCGCTAATAGATACTGCAAGCCATGATCTTTGACTAAATCAATCATCAGCAGAGCCATCGCTCCTGTGGCTGCAGAGATTGACCCTGGTCTGCCGCCTAAAAACGCTGTCATGACGGCAATAATAAAGGAGGCATAAAGCCCGACTTTGGGATCGACCCCGGCAATGATCGAAAAGGAGATCGCTTCCGGGATGAGGGCAAGTCCCACGACTGCACCTGCCATAATGTCTCGCTGAGTGTTAAAAAACCACTCTCGCCTCAGAATTGTTCCGTTCAAGTTTCCTCCTAAAGTAGCTGTCTGAAAAAAAGGCAAGGCTATTGACGCACTTCATTTGATCCCACCCATCATGCGATGTGAGATCAACGAGTACGATCGGGAGAAAATAAGCTGTTGCTGGCGCTTTAATTCAGAATCTATAAAGACTGCACCGCACTATGTATTGGTGAAAACCAATAACTCGTTTCAAGTTATAAAGGAGCCTTTCTACAAGCTCATTCCTTGAGTGTTTCTGAGGGATTAAAGTCTGTTTTCAAGCCCGGATATACCCCTAAATCACCCTTTTTTAGTGGAGCTTTGACACTCATTCTCCCCCCTTTTTAAGGGTGGCTGGGGGGTTCTTCTTCCCAACAGAGCGGTAAATATAGAGTTTGAAAACACTTCCTAGCGAACTTACTGACTGCAACACAAACTAATCCAACTCAGACCAGCATTTACTCGCCAAGCTTTGTACTGTTGGATGACAACAACTTTTTGTCACATTAATACTTTAGTTCCACGCTAGGGTGGACAATTCCCAATACTTAGGGCTACTGAAGAGATTGCTTTTTGCTGCATTACTTGCATCTGTTCACCGATGAATACCCACAAGGGAACTTATGGTTTGAAGTCAGCATACCACGACGACTCTACAATTTGCAATAAAAATATATATTTCCTCTTCGTAGCCAGGAAACACTTGATCCAGCTCCTGCGCGATCGCCAACATTTCCATCAATGTCAACCGCGCTCCAACCAGGCGATCGCTATGCGGTTCGTTGGATTGAACATCCAATGGCATCGTTAACTTAATTACTTGCGCTTCCTAAAGATACGCTCTTACACCAACGGCTAAACTTGTTGAATCGCCTCATAGGTGCTATTAATATAGCTGGAGTCCTGTTTTCCATACTTGAAGCCGTGGGTCACTATATCCCTACAAGAACGAACCGAATCAGCCTGCTGACGATCGCTCAACAGTGTCCACCTTAAGTATTGCCCTGCGATCGTTAGCTTAATTCTGGCATTGCCGTATTGCGTTTCAAGAGCGGCATTGCCTATGGAATGAGCCAATCGTTTTAGCGATTCTAGGCTCTCAAGATAGGGCACTATAAGGATTTTGTCATGGTTTTAACGTCATCTGAGTTACGCGAAATAACCTAAAGACGTTAGTATATTGTGGGAAACGGCATCAATGGAATATCAACTTAGCGTTCACAGCAGCCCTGCAACAGGGCGAAAACACCATAATTAATAGTTGATTGTACTCTGATTTTTGAAGTTTTATGGATCAAGAAGATTTTACTCATGATGTTAGGTCAATTTTCTGGAATCCCCAACTGGATGATGCTTACTTTCGCAAACTTTTAATTTGTTTTACTGAATCTTGTCGCCAACAATCAACCCTCTTTGTCACTTATATCATGTCCGAGCGAGCGATTAAAAGGGCGGGTTTTTGAGATTGTCAATTATTGGCAGATATTTTTCGTGCACCCGCCCCTACGGTATTAGGGGTAATCGACGGGACATAATATTAAGCAGTGTATTTGCCAGTTTGGGGGAGCGAATGTGAGTTATAAAACAATTAAAAACCCGGTTTCTGCTTAAAGAAATCGGGTTGTTGAAATCGATGGTGAAGCGCGATTTTCTGTCTACACTATTCGGAAAATAAAAGGGTAGCGGTAAGGTTGGTTAGGAGTTTGCAAAACGTGGAGGATAGCCATTATTGTCAGTCCCCAGTGTAGCAGATAACCTAGGGGCACTAGGATAAAGCCAGCAAGACCAAAAGTGACGACAGTTAACGCCACAATTACGGCGCTGTACAGCCATACATTAAGGTGAAAATTGATGGCTTCTGTGGCGTTTTCTTTGACAACGGGGTCATCTGATACTAACAATACAGCGATCGGCGCTCCGATCGAGAACAGTAACGTGCTGAAAAAAATCGCCCCGTGGCACACCAGTGATAGCAGCTTCCGCTTGTCAGAGTCGTACATATTACTTTTCCTTGACTTTATTGATAATTTTACCTTTAATAGCAACTGTAGCACAGGCTATAATGGCGATCGGGTGATGATTCCCCTACCTAATTTGTGATGACAACAGAACTCGAAACTGAACTGCTAACTGCTGTTGAGCGCCGGCGCAACTTTGCTATTATCTCGCACCCTGACGCGGGAAAAACTACTTTGACAGAAAAGCTGCTGCTGTACGGAGGTGCAATTCACGAAGCAGGTTCTGTGAAAGCGCGGCGGGCTCAGCGACACGCTACCTCTGACTGGATGGCGATGGAACAGCAGCGGGGAATTTCTATTACTTCTACTGTTTTGCAGTTTGAGTATAAAAAATATCACATTAATCTGCTTGATACTCCGGGACACCAAGATTTTAGTGAAGATACTTATCGCACTCTGGCGGCGGCTGACAATGCGGTGATGCTTGAGGATGCTGCTAAGGGTTTGGAACCGCAAACTCGGAAGTTATTTGAAGTTTGTAAGCTGCGAAGTTTGCCTATTTTTACTTTCTTTAATAAGCTCGATCGCCCTAGTCGAGAACCTTTGGATTTGTTGGACGAAATTGAGAAGGAATTGGGGTTGCAGACTTATCCGGTAAATTGGCCGATAGGTACGGGCGATCGCTTTAAAGGTGTTTTCGATCGCAGAGGGCAGAAGATTCACCTATTCGAGCGGACTAAACACGGTTCTCGCGCTGCTGTTGATACTGTCATCGAATTGGGCGATCCGCGCATTGAAGATTTGTTGGAACAAGACCTTTACTATCAGCTCAAAGAAGAGTTAGAACTGCTGGATGAGTTAGGAACTGAACTCGATTTAGACTTGGTTCGGGCTGGAAAAATGACGCCTGTTTTCTTTGGCAGCGCGATGAGCAATTTTGGGGTCGAACTGTTTTTAGATGCGTTTTTAGATTACGCTATGAAGCCGATCGCCCGCAAGAGCAGCGCCGGAGACTTGCCGCCAACTTATGAAGATTTTACCGGGTTTGTGTTCAAATTGCAAGCGAATATGGACCCAAGACATCGCGATCGCGTGGCGTTTATTCGGGTTTGTACAGGCAAGTTTGAAAAGGACATGAACGTGACTCACGCTCGCAGTGGTAAAACGGTGCGTTTGTCAAGGCCTCAAAAGTTATTTGCTCAGGATCGTGAGTCGATCGAGGTTGCGTATCCGGGGGATGTGATCGGTTTGAACAATCCGGGAGTATTTGCGATCGGGGATACTATTTACACTGGGCAAAAACTGGAATATGAAGGGATTCCCTGTTTTTCTCCCGAACTTTTTGCTTTTTTGAGAAATCCCAATCCTTCTAAGTTTAAGCAGTTCCGCAAAGGCGTTTCTGAGTTGCAGGAAGAAGGCGCAGTGCAAATTATGTACTCGGTTGATGAGGCGAAACGCGAGCCAATTTTGGCTGCTGTCGGACAGTTGCAATTTGAAGTTGTGCAGTTCAGAATGCAGTCGGAATATAATGTGGAAACGACGATCGATATGTTGCCTTACAGTGTAGCTCGCTGGGTTGACGGCGGTTGGGAGGCGCTGGAAAAAGTTGGGCGGCTGTTTAATACGGTGACGGTGAAAGATACTTGGGGAAGGCCGGTTTTGCTGTTTAGAAATGAGTGGAATTGCCGACAGGTGGAAGGGGAGCACCCTGTTTTGAAGTTAAATGCGATCGCCCCTGTGGTTTCTGGTTTAGCTGTTAGCGAGGAGTGATAATGATTGGTTTGTAGGGACGCGGAATAGTTGATATGTGTCAACAATCGCCTGAAAACTTTTTTATCTCTCGTTTATAACTGAGGCCAGATCCCCCTAAATCCCCCTTAAGAAGGGGGACTTTTATCGGAATCGGAATCTTGTCCCTTATTAAGGGGGGCTAGGGGGGATCTGGCCTCGGAGAAAAGCAGCCGTCTATGAGTACGTTCGCAGCTTAAGTTGATACAAATGGACAGGGCGCCGTGTCCTGAATCTTCGTGATTCATAGCCCTAATTTGGCTTTGGCATTTTCCCAGGAAATAGTTTCGCCTTGGCGTGCTTGGTTGATGCTTGGGCGCAGTTTGGTAACAAATTCTGTATCATTGAGAATATCTAAAGTTTCCAGCAGTTCATTCAAATGCGTGTAGCTCATTTTCCTGGTTTTCGATCGCTTCAAATAAAGCATCAGCATCCTCTGTCTTCATAAATGCTTTCTCGGCTAATCGCTTCATCTGAAAGAATAGGAAGGTTGAGGGTACGATGACTGTTAATCCATTCCAGAAATGCTATTGACCATTCTGTTGGGGTAGCGGTTTCGTGAAATGAACGTTGTTGAGATTTTATTGGCCGTTTCATTATGGCACTTCTTGAATTAATTTTTAATATTATAACTATTCTAAATTACCGGCACCACAATAAAATCAGAAGCCCGATCGCCAAATCTCTCCAAGTAACTGGTTTCCAGCCGCTGACGCTGGTAAGGAGTCAATCTAAAATCTAAAATCGGTTGACGGCTGGCCCCCTCTGCGGCTACGCTTTGAAGTGAGAGGTTGCTTGCTTGTAGAGGAGGCAGCCCGCGTCACCCAAAAATCTAGTTGCACTGCCCAAAGCTGCTGGTAACAGCAATGGACAGCATAACCGCCAAACTGGGACTAGCAGTCTGGAGGCTAACGGAGTATCTTAACATCCTCTGTAGCCGCCCTGCTATGTGTTGAAATGCGGGGCGGCTGGGTTTTTGGGTTTTTCTAGAAAACCCAAAACCAGGAGAACATATTATGTCACAGGAATTCGTGCCTGACGACAACAAATCCCAATGCCCAAATGACGACTCAGCAGCAGTATCGGAACAGGAAGTGGTGCTGTTAACGGTTGTCGGTTCGCCCAAAGGTGTCCGGGAAACCATTCTCACTTTGTACCGGCTGGGATTTGCAGAAGTGGGCGATTGGAGTCCCGTACAGCGTGCCGCTAATCCGAAGCAGGTGATGAGCGTGCTGATCCGTCGGAAGCGGGCTGAGGGTATATCGCCGAGAAAATCTGGGCGGTAAGCTGCAAGGTTAAGTTTTTTTAGGGCTTACGCACAGGGGCCAGAAACCGGGTTTTTCCCTTGAATACTGCGTTGTGAGGCACAGATTCGACCAAAAACCCGGTTTCTTTGAGGAATGACGCATGGGTGGCTAGAAACCGGGTTTTTACGAGAATAGTTGGTTGTGATTCGCAGATTCGGCCAAAAACCCGGTTTCTTTGGTTGGAGTCCGTCAATCCTACAACAGTGAAAGCCTTGGAATAAAGAGGGTATTAAAGCATGATTTGGCATTATCATAAAATAAATCAACTCTAAAGATGCGCCTTGACACAGTGCTGCAAACACCGAGCCAAGACGACTTCTCCAATGTTGTAGAGCCAACACAGGAGCTATATCAATAATGACAAATAACGATCCAAATAGGTGGCTGCGCTACGATTCAGATAGGGATATTTCTCGACATAGCGCCACCAACCCGCAGAAATGCCGGGATATGCAAAAGAAGTATGGCTGGAAACTGATCGACATTGAGGAAATCGAAAATAAGTACATTTTTGAAGTTGATTGCGTGTTCAAAGGGAAAACAGAATTTCCCAACTATCTCGAAGAAAAGGAGGAAGAGTAATGCAAAAATACATTGTTTTTCAAGCTGAGTCAGGTGAAGATGAAGGCTGGAGACAGAGAAAACTCCAACACAGCCAAGCTCTAACTTTTATCATTGCAGAAAACTGGGACTCTTCTAACGAACCGATTCCTGAACCGGGATATCGCCCTGTAGAATTTGTGCGGGTGGAGTCAGAACACGATCCAAACGAGCACGCGCACAATACTCATTATCGGGTGAGTGATTGGGAAGTTGTGCGGGTGCAAACATATACGCCTGATATTCCAACTCCGATGAGCGAGTATGACGTAATTGTGATGTGTTACTGTCGGTATAGCCCGATCGATGCTCCTCTGAAACCGATGCCGCAACGACAGGTATCGATCGATTCTTTTGGTGGCGATGAGGTGGCTTACAAGCAATACCTGGAATCGGAACAGGGCAAGAATTATGCGCCGTCAGGTATCAAGTCTTAGGGCTTACGCATGGGGCCAGAAACCGGGTTTTTACGAGAAGAGGCGTTGTGATTCGCAGATTCGGCCAAAAACCCGGTTTCTTTGTCGGAGTGCGTAAGTCCTATTAATCTTATTCCAAACGTTTTAATAACTCTTTAGGTGATAGAATTGGTAAGGTGGCACCAGCAAAATCTCCTGCATCGCGGGTTACGATCGCCTCCAAGTTATCTGACAGCGCACAAGCTAACTGCACGGCATCTTCAAAATCGGTTAAATTAGATGCAAATGCTATTTCCAAAACGTGGCGATCGACGGCAGATACTTTCATTAAGGCTAGTGTTTCAGCAATAGCTTGCCTAGCGCGATCGAGGCTGCGAGTTTGCCTTCTGACAATGTAGAAGATATTTGTTAAGGTTGTTGCTGTTACATATCCGTCAATTTGCTCATTTTCGATCGCCTCAAATAAAGCATCAGCCTCTTCTACAAACGGTTCTCGTTCTAGCAAACTATCGAGGATAATGTTGGTGTCTATTAATACCTTCATTTGAGGTATTTCTCCACCAAACGCTCTTCTAACATGACTGCAACTTCCGCATCTGTTGGAGGTGGCGTATCGGTTTTTGCTAGCCCTCTGAGTCGCTTTGCCGCACCTTTGCGATCGGGCCGCAATCTAATTTTAACTTCGGCATCTGTTGGGATTGGTGTATCAGTTTTTGCAAGCCCAGTCACGGGTTCCACAAAATCATCCAGCAGAGGTTGGCGGGGTCTGAGTTCCTGTCTGATGGACTCAACAATCGCGTTGACTAGAGCTAATCTGTCGGTAACTGATAGTTTGTGGGCTTCTCGGCTTAATGGCAGCCAAGGAATTTGCGGTATTTGGGATTCGTTCATATTTATATTTTGATATTTTCTGGGTCTATTTTAGCAAATTTAGGGCTTACGCGCGGGTGGCCAGAAACCGGGTTTTTTCGATAATTCTTGGTTGTGATGCGTAGATTCGGGCAAAAACCCGGTTTCTTTAGTAGTTTCATCACCCAACAACTAACATAAACTGTTCTCGTTTAGCTGCGAAACTCAAGCAAGCTAAAATATCCTGTTGCGTGAGATAGGGAAAATCCTCTAGGATTTCTTGATAAGTCATCCCAGAAGCGAGATATTCCAACACGTCATAAACCGTAATTCTCATACCTCGAATACAAGGTTTACCACCTCGCTTACCCGGTTCGATAGTAATTATCTTAGCGATGTCTTGGTCTGACATGGCATTTTTCCTTTAGCTACTGTTTTCAATTTTAGCATCAAAAAATAGAGATTAAAACCTGGCGATTGAAATCGCTTCTTGTCAAACAAAGTCCGCGCAACGCGAGACTAAAAGAGCAAGGAAGTATTTAACCACAAATTGGCATAATTCTTCAGTCCTCTTTTAGAGGACTTTAGCTTTGAGGCAGGGGTTTAAACCCCTGTCGGATCGTGGCGATTGTGCAATATCTCAGAAACAAATAATTTTAGTGAAATTATTTAAGTACCTGGCGGCAAAAGTTGCAACTAATGACAGCAAAATAGAGCTGTGTTAGAACAGTTATCGATCGACCAGCCAAGCTATCTTAGAAAGGACGCTAGCGAAAGCACAGTCATGGCACCTCCCACTAATCCAAATCCGGCGGATTCATCTGCAAAAAAGTCTCTAGAGGCAGGGCTAGCAGCTTTGAAACAGCAGGATTACCCCACCGCGATCGCCCTTTTAGAATCCGTTACCCAAACCGCAGCTAATGGGCCGTGGGGAATCCGCGCGCAAATGGGGTTAGTGGGTGCGTACAAAGCAACCGGTAATCTGAAAAAGGCGATCGCCCTGTGCTCTTCCCTCGCCAAAAGTCCTAACTCTCAAGTCAAAACTTGGGCCGATCGCACTTTAAAAGAATTAACCCCCCCTCGCCCCCCAAAACCACCGGCAAATAAACCAAAATCCGCAGAAACTCCCCGCGAAACAGGCTTTGTCGCCTTTGATGCCGGAACAAAATCGCCGAAAAAAACGATTGGGGGCGATCGACCTACCGTAGATAAAAAAACAGGATTTTTACCTTTAGAGCAGGCTGTAGAGCCAGAAAACACCAAATCGCAACATATTTCCCCGCCACCTCCACCCCCCATACCGCCGATTCGCCCGACATCAGAGGGCGGGCACGGGGGCACCGCCCCTACAGAAACTGCACCCGATACAGAAATTAGCGGCGAAAATAGTTCCGCTTCCCCAACAGATATCCCCGGAGTCGCCAGCCCAGATACTTACCAACTCACTTGGCGCGAAGCAGGCCGCGCGAAAAGCCCGCGCCCCCTCAAACCGCTGAAGTTGCTGGAGTTTCGGCTGCAAGCCGTTGCAAGTGCGATCGCCCTATTTTTCCTAGCCCGGTTTATCCTGCAATTCCTGCTGACAAACACTAATTCTCTGTTGGTTCAGCTTTACATATTCAGTAGACTGCCTATTTTCGCGCCGATTCAGCTTTTTTACCGAGATCCAACTCCGTTTGTTCAGATGGTTTTTGGATTGCTTTTGGCCTCGTCTCCGTGGCTGATAGACGCGCTGCTGAAACTGTTTTGCGGCATCGAAACCCTGCGCGGGTCAGTTTTATCCAAGCACAGCAAGGAAGCTAGTCGGGTACTGCGAAGTTTTTGTACGAAGCAAAATATGCCCGTGCCGGTGCTGAAACTCTTGCCGCTGAATGTTCCTGTAGCTTTCAGTTACGGCGGTTTGCCCCGTTTTGCTCGGATTGCTGTGAGTCGGGGGCTGTTGGAACAGTTGACGGATGATGAAATTGCTGCTATTTTCGCGCGGGAGTTGGGCCATATCTCTCACTGGGATTTTGCGCCGATGTCGCTGGCGCTGCTGGTGATTCAGATTCCTTACTTGATTTATTGGCAGGTGGCGCACTGGCAAGAGCGGTTGTGTGATTTAATGACGATCGAGTTTTTGCGTTCTGCTGTCAAATTTGTGGCGGCTGCAATTTCTGCTATTAGTTACGGGATTTATAAGTTGTTGCGCTGGCCGATGTTGTGGGTGTCGCGCCGCAGAGTGTATTTTAGCGATCGTACTGCTGCAGAAATTACGGGCAATCCTAACGGTTTGACGCGGGCACTGGCTAAAATTGCGATCGGCATTGCTGATAATATCGAACAGCAAAAACAAACTAGCTTTTTCCTGGAAAGTTTCGATCTATTGTTACCTGTAGGTGTTGGACAAGCTGTAAGCCTTGGTTCTGCTGCATTACACGCGCCGCTGGAACAGATTTTGCTGTGGGATGTCAGCAATCGGGAGCGCAACTGGTTGACGGTTAACCGCGCGCATCCTTTGCTGGGAGAGCGTTTGAAGCTGTTGGCTCTTTATGCTCAATTTTGGCAACTGGAGACAGAGTTAGATTTGGCAAACGCGGGAGTGCAAGAACAACCCAGGAAAGGAAAATTGTCTCTGTTTAAGTCAATACTCGAATTTAAAGATTCAAAACTATTTTTACAGGGTGCGCCGTTTTTTGGAATTCCGATGAGTTTGGCGATAGTCGGCGTGCTGTGGCTGATTGGCTGGATTTTTTCGAGGACGAGTATCTGGCAGTTGGATTGGCTTTGGGGCGATCAATCGATTATTTGGGGCTGTTTGCCGATCGGATTTAGCATCGGTACTTTGATGCGGATCAATTATTTCTTCCCGGATATTATACCGCGAGAAACCGCTTCGCCGAGTTTGCCGGAAATTTTGTCAAATCCCGAGAGTTTGCCACTGGATGCTGAACCGGTGCGGCTGGAAGGGCAACTTTTGGGTCGATCGGGTATGAGTAATTGGCTGGGACAAGATTTGATTTTGCAAACGGCGACGGGTTTGGTGAGGTTGCACTATGTTTCGAGGTTTGGCTACATTGGCTCTTTGTGGCCATTTTTGTTCAAAGAGACTACTCGCCCTAGCGATTTGATCGGAACATCTGTTGTGGCGACTGGTTGGCTGCGCCGGGGTGCTACTGTGGCGATCGACCTTGAAAGTCTCCGCAGTCAAGGAGGGAGGGTTAGTGACAGCGGACATCCGATTTGGTCTGCGGTTTTGGCCTTTGCTGCTGCTTTTTGGGGCGCATACATTATTATCCAGGGCCCAAGGTGAGGAATGGCGATCGGATTGTGGCGTGAGTCGCCAACCACGCGCATCCTCGATCGGTTTTGAGTTAAACAGCGGAGGGGCGATGTTCTTGGTGCTGGTGGCGCTGTCTACTATTGATTGGTGTCAACGTAACGTCAAACGTAGTACCGGTATGCTGTTTGACGATTAGGGCTCGATCCCCCCTAGCCCCCCTTAATAAGGGGGGGACAAGAAATATCCTCAAAGTCCCCCTTCTTAAGGGGGATTTAGGGGGATCTAGACTTAGGTAAAAGCGAGATTTCTCAGGGGTTTCAGCCTTAAGTTGACACTAATGCCTACAGTCTTCTTCCTTCTTGCCTCTTCCCTCGTAAAGAAAAGTTGCTTTTTTGCCCGCAGTCTGTTACATTAGTTTACATAAATTGGATTGAATCAAACAGCGCGATAACTTCAGTTGGCTAAAATCCCTTAAGGCATTGCGTAAAAATTGTCAACATCCCAACACAGCAAGTACAGCCAGCCGCTTGTCGGCTGTTTTTTTTCGATCGCTATTTTTGCTGTGCGGGATGAATTCTCAAAAGTGATTCAGATGTGGTTTCCGTTAAATACAGACTGAAATCTTCCTAAATAACTAGCTCTGTTACCAAGGCTGTGATACCTTTAAAGAATGCTCGGACTCTGCCGGGCCGGATTTAAGGGATAGTGGGTAAATGAGTAGTTCTCAGCATTAGGAGCGAGATTAGGATCGAGGTAAGATTACTGGCTGAAAAAATGTTAGCCATTTTATCCATCACTGTATTAAACTGAATACTGGCATTCCGATCGCTTACAATTGACATCCTTGGACATAAATTTCTAGACGGCGCTGGCTATAAACATTCTGAATCAAAACCGGAAGCAAGTAATACAGAATAGCCAATAGCCTAAACATTTGAGTGATGACTAAAAGTTTACACAACAACCTGAGATTTAAAAGCTCTCTGCATCGGCGGTTAAGTTCCGGCCTTATCAGAGTAAATCATCTTTTTGTTCTAAAAGGTGGGGGGAGCTGTCAAGGTTGGTGGGAGGAATGCGCCAATTCTCCGGTTATGTGGTGTTTGCCTGAAGTCAATATTCAGTTGACTTCAGGTAATTCTGTTCGAGCAAATTAATTAAAATCCAAGTCGGGAGGAATTTTTCATGTCTATTCGTCTTTATGTTGGCAATCTACCCAAGGAACTCGATCGCCAAGAATTGCAAGAAGTTTTTGCACCGGAGGGCGAATCTGTTACCACCAAGGTAATTACAGACCGCAAAACTGGAAAATGCCGAGGATTTGGTTTTGTGACGGTGCTAACCGACGAACAAGCCGACCAAGTTATTGAGAAATATAACGGCTTGATGTTCAAAGAAAACCCGCTGAAAATAGAGAAGGCATTGCCCCGCTCTAAGGGTAAATCTGAGAAGGGCGAAGACGATCAACAGCAGTCGCCGCAGTCACCGCAGTTGGTGTCGGCATCGGCGTCTGTTCCAATGCCTGTGCCTGCGCCGCAGCAACAGCAGCGCTCGTCAGCTCCCCCTAGCCAAGGTGGAGGCGGTTCCAGCAAAAGCAATCGCCGTCGGGGTGACAACAACAAGTCTCGCCGCAATCAGTCAGCAGCAACTGTGTCGAGCCCTGATTCCGGCTCGGTGCAGCCAGATCCGCGCTGGGCGAGTGCTTTGGAAGAACTCAAGCAAAGATTGGTGGAAGCTCAGACTACTAATTAGTCGCAAATGGCGGCTAATTGCTGCTGTCTCCCGACTGTGGTTGACTGAATGTATCTGGAAGTGCGATCGAGAATGGGTCAAATAACCCTGTTGTCGATCGCACTATTTTATTGCAAAAAAACCTGTAATATCATGTCCTATCAATTACCATTAATATGGTAGGGGCGGGTTCACCAACAATACCCGCCAATAATTGACAATCTCAAAAACCCGCCCCGGCCGGGTTCTTACGGTCAATCGATCGCACCAGTCCCAATTCTTTAATCGAAAAAGGTATAAGTCCTCTTTATTCGATCGGCCCGAATTCGATTGTCTCAATAAACTCAAAAATCTTGTTCATAATTCCCTCAACTTCAGACTCCAGGGAACCCAATTCATCCCCCTCCTGATAAATTCGCTGACAGCTTACGGTGTAGCAAAAATCGTCAGCAATAAAAGCCATAAGTCCCCGGTAAGCATCCAACCGAGTCAGAGGGCGATCGTTTTCTTGCACGCTGATAGTTGCACCCGCAGGCAAATCTAAAACCACGAAATAAGCTTCTTCATCTTCTAAATATTCTGCGTGGAGTAACTTAGAATTGGCAACATTAGCAAGAATTGCCTGAGAAACAAAATTGTCGAGAAAAGACTTGAGATAACCTTCCTCGCCAACCGACTCGATTGTTTCTTCCACTTCACCAGCAACAGGGAAATAATCAATTTTCAGCAAAACGCCAAAGTCGTCAGAAAATGCGACACAGCTTTCTTGCTCATCAATTTTACCGCCTCGTTCCTCGTCAACTGGAATGGGAACGCTAAAATTGCCTTCAGGAGATACGTACCATGCCGCATCGAAATCAGACTCTTCGCCCTCTACTTCCGAGTAAGCAGCAATTACATCCTCAATAATTTCTGCAGCTTCCTCGTCTTCCACACCTAATGCTTGCTGGAATTCCTGAAGAAAAGCCTGATGCTTCTGAGCTATTTCGCCATCTGCGACAAACATTGCTGCGGTTATGGCAAAAGTATCCAAAACTAACTCATCTGGCATAGATTCGCAAGCAGTATTAAATAATGCTCCTAAACCGTCTTGGGCGACAATACCAGCGAGTCTTTGAAACATTGCTGACATATCATCTTCCGAGTATTCAGCAAATATTTCTGATTCCCAAAGTATGCTTTCTAAGATATCAGCATCCGTGTCAGGGGAATTTGCCTCCGCTGCCACAAATGCTACCGCTGCTACGGATTCTTCTAAAGTCAAGCTTGCTTCGGATTGGTCTTCTGAATTGAATATTTTATCAAACTTTGCCACAGGTTTTGCCCCGCTAGTGTTTAGTTTTGCTATTCATAGCAAATTTATGGCATAAAAAGATAGTAGTCAGGGATACATTTACTTTTTGCAAAATCCCGCCAGTCAATGTAGGGTGCGTCTAGCCTTACACCTTACCACTGGTGAATATCAAATCTCCAATTAACTTACCAAGGACTGCCAATTATTGTGAATCCGGCCCAAAACTTGGGGTGAGAGAAATCTGCATTGGCTACTTGTGTGGCTTGATTAATGTCGATCGCGCCTTCAGTCCCCCGCAATTGACCGTTTTTAATTAAAATTTGTTTGTGGATCATTGCCAGTTGAGCTTTTCTGAGCGCTTCAGCTTTAATTGGGGCCGATCGCAAATTGCCATAAAACTCGGTCATCAGGGCTAAAGTGCCGATATCATTAACTTTCCACAAACTCGCCAAAGCTGATTTTACACCGCTGCGGACGGCCAGTCCAGCAAAACCCATTTCTGCTGCTGTACTGTCACCGATCGCAGTTTCGCACGCACTCAGCACTAATAACTCGACTTGTCTGCGATTGTACCACTTCGCCAACCTAAATTCATCTAGCGCCAAAGAGCTGTCCCACAAATCAATCTCAGCTTCTTTTCTTCCATTTTCCCTTTGAGGAAAACTGGCGTGAGTAGCTAAGTGAACGATTCCAAATGCCTGTTGTTCTCGCTGTTTTCTCAGGTTTTCCAGGGTAAAGTCTTGATTGAGAAAAGAGCGGCCTTGCCACAAGGGAAATGCTGCTTGATTTTGCGTTTCTGTTCTCCTCCCGGCGATCGCAGATAATTCGATCGGCACCGCAGGCAAAGCAGGTTTATCAGTGTGGGGAAATTGGGAAGCACCCATCGCTAAAACTTGAGCGTTTTGCAAACTTTGATAATTGGTGTTAGTCAAGCTGACACTAGGAAGTGAGCCTACACTGTACTTTTCTACCAGAAATTGCTTGCCGTCGTGCAAAGCTGCTAGCGGCAGTTGGCGCAAACCGGCATCGAACGAAAACACTAGCGTATCTATATTTAATGCTTCTAAATTTGAACTAATCGGCGCAATTAACCACTGGTAAAGTTGCTGAGAAATGGGCAAATATTCTTCACTTTGCGAATTATTCGATTGACCCAAATAGCGATGAAATTCTGCCACTTTTCCCAGCAAAACTGCGTTAGAGACAGGAATATTTTTGAGAATCGGAGGGCCGTCTGGAACTACTAACACTAGGGATAATTCTTCGAGACGGACGATCGCGTAAACAATTACAGCTTGCTTCCCGGTTTCCTCCTTAATTGTTTTCAGAGTTTCTCTCAGATATTGAACGTTGATTTTTTTATCGGTAAAGTTTTCCCCATAATAATTTTCGTAGTCTTGTTCAAAGAGTTGGTCAATTAGAGCAACAGCATCGTTAGCATTGCCTTGGTCTAAAGTTTGTTCGACGAGCGATCGGCTAATTTGTGAGGGAAAGAGATTTGGAATATCTGCAGGTGGGGGATTTTCTGCGATCGGAGGGGGAGTGGGAGTTGGTTCGGGAATTGGTGCGGGGGCGGGAATTGGTGCGGGAATTGGAGTTGGTGCGGGAATTGGAGTTGGTGCGGGAATTGGTGCGGGCGCTGGAGTAATACTCGGTGAATCTTGAACTGGCGCTGTATTTATTGCAGCTATTCTCTCCCAAAGATCAGAAAGATTGACATCAAAGGGTTCAGAATTAGCAATCGGTAAACTAGGAGTTTGCACAATTATTTCCGGCGGAGTTTCTGCGACTGAAACAGTTAAATTGTCAGTAGATGTCTGTGTAGAAATCAGGTTATTTGCTTCGGCTCCCGCAATCGTGTTAACTGACGGGGAGTAAGGAAGTTCTAGGGAGATAATTGTTTCGTTGTTACGCTTCCAATCTAATTCGGTATTTCCCGTTTCAGTATTTTGGTCGATCGAGGTTTGTGCTCCCAATAAATCGCCAATTAAAAAAGCTAACTCCTGTTGGGGAGTTTGGCTTGGGCTGACAGCGGGCGCGGGTACGATCGCACTTGTAGGCGCAGGTACGATCGCACTTGCAGGTGCTGGCTGAATCTGAGTTACAGGCTGGGTTACAGGGGCAAGAGGGGCTGCGGGCGCGGGATTTGGCGCGTTTGGAGGTTGGGAGGCGATCGCAGGTTGAGAAGCGAGGGAGGAGAGGATTTGGGAAACCGAGGGAAGGGTAGGTGTAGAAGCTATGCGGGCAGCAGCGTTTGGGGTTGTGGGCGTCGAGGGCTGTGTGGGGCGCGCGCGGGGTGGCAGTACGAATGAACCGGGCAATTCAGGTAGTCGGAAGTCGATGGGAAAACCAGGTATCGGATCGGGTGTTGCCGAAGGTGCGATCGAGCTTTCGGGAATTGGGGCAGGTGCGATAAATATTTGGGAAATTGGAAAAGGTGCGATCGAGCTTTCGGGTGTTGGGGCAGGTGCGATCGAGCTTTCGGGTGTTGCCGAAGGCGCGACGGGTAAACGCGGTGGGAGTTGCGGTGAGGGTGTGCTTACGGGCGCTGGAGTCGGTGTTGGGGAAGGCGCTGGAGTAGCTGCGGCTGTGGGTGCGGGTGTTGGAGTAGCTGTGGCTGTGGGTGCGGGTGTTGGAGTAGCTGCTGGTGCGGGCGCGGGCGTGGGAGTAGCTGCTGGTGCGGGCGCGGGCGTGGGAGTAGCTGCTGGTGTGGGTGCAGGCGTTGGAGTAGCTGCTGGTGTGGGTGCGGGTGTTGGAGTAGCTGCCGGCGTTGGAGTAGCTGCGGGTGTCGGTGCAACTATTGGCGGCGGCACGGAGATAATTTGAATGCGATCGACATCCTGTCTGTGAGTATAAAGATAGGAGTTATCCCGCAAAATTGTTTGAATAGGATTAGAATTTCCCCTAGTAATTGCACCCGCCGTTCCATTTGTGGCAGAATCACCGACAATAAACGGCGTTAATCCTGCGCCTCCGTGGCGGATAATTATAGTACCGCCGCTGCTATCTCCAGGACTTCCAGCGGTAGAAATGCTAGCATTGATGCCGTTTCTGTCTGTGAACGAATTTAGCGATCGAAAAAACATTCCCATCAGAATCTCCACATTTCCACCGATACCGCTGCCCTGACTCTGAGCATCAATTTGACTCACAGTAATATTGCCAGAAGTGCTGCGGTTATAAGCCGTAACATTCCCTGCATTCCCCTGCGCCGAAGAGTCAATTTTACCAACATTAATACTTCCGGTAGCGTCGAGCAAGATACTGCCGCCATCACCAGCAGACGAGGTATTGATATCGCCCGCAGCAATATTAGTTCCAGCATTCAAAGCGATATTGCCGCCATTGTTAGGAGAAGTCGCATCAAGATTTTTAGTGGTGATTTCTCCGTTCTCACTAAACAAAGAAATTCCGGCGGGTGAGGTAATATTTTTGGCGGTAATATTATTCGTAGTAATAATGTTAATTGCACCGGAACTTTCGGGGATATCATCTTGAATATTGACGCTGGTGAGGGGAGAGACACTGCCCACAGCATCGCCAAAATCAACACTGCCCGCATCGGGTTGAACAGTCAGACTGTAAGGCCCGTCAACTGTAGACTGAAAAGTAATATCGCCAGTTTCTAAAATTTTTACCGACAGGTTATCACCTAATGTTACCGGAGCGTTAAAAGTAATGTTATTGCGGTTGGTTTCGATATTTCCCTTAGCAGTAATAGAGTCATTTGCCTTGACATCAATATTGCCACCAGTCACAGTAATACTGGGAGCGAAAGTACGGGAATTAATATCAGATGTCGAAACTGTTCCGCCAGCATTTATGGTGATTCCTCCGCCCTTACCATTTGCCGCAGCGGTAATAATTGGGCCTGCTGTTGTGTCGATATTACCGCCGCTTTGAATGCGAAGATTGCCACTATTGGCATTGAACCCGCTTAATAATAGGGCGCTACCAATTCCTGCCGTACTGATGTTGGTTGCGGCTTCGAGGGAAATATTGCCGCCGTTGTTGCCGCCGATCGCATTGATGATTCCTGTCGTAGTGTCGATCGCCCCGCCGCTTTTGAAGGTTATTGAGCCGCCGTCTTGATTGCCGATCGCCCGGATGGCGCTGGTAGTAATATTTCCCGCAGCATTGAGATTAACATTGCCGCCTATATTAGTTTTAAGATCGGGAGATGAACCGTCATAACTTGTCAATAGCTGACCTGTATTGATATTGCCATTACTATTAGTAAATTTCAGACTTCCACCCTGTATCCCCGATACTAATACATCGCCTATATTAATGTCACCGCTGGCAGTAGATAAAGTAACATTGCTACCGTTGCCCTTACTAGAAGTACCCGCGATCGCGGTTCCTGTTGTCGGTGTTGTGATGCCGGTGCTGGCTTGAATGGTAATATTGCCAGCAGCGCTCGCGCCCGTGACATCGATCGTTCCGATGTTAATTGTACCGTTGCTGTTAGTAAAGTTAAGATTTCCGCCCTGGATTCCCGATACTGACACGCCACCTATATTAATGTCACCGCTGACAGTAGATAAAGTAACGTTGCTACCGTTGCCGTTACTAGAAGTACCCGCGATCGCGGTTCCTGTTGTCGGTGTTGTGATGCCGGTGTTGGCTTGAATGGTAATATTGCCAGCAGCGCTCGCGCCCGTGACATTGAGCGTTCCGGTATTTATGGAACCTGCATTACTCGTAAGTGCGATCGGGCCACCGTTTTGCTTCGCCTCAACATAGAGGTTGCCTGTGGTAATATCGCGAGCTGCATTTAAGATAATCGAGCCTCCATTTTCCGAGTTGACGTTAATCAAAATTGTCCCGGGTCCTACCTGAGAGCCAGTTGAGTTTAATATGCCTGTAGTGATGCTGCCATTAGTGCTAGTAAAATTCATACTCCCACCTTGCAATCTACCAGAGTTTAATACATCACCTATTTTAATATTTCCACTGGTAGACATAGTAATATTGCCACCTTTATTACCGTTGTTTGAAGAACTCTCGATGTTTCCAATCTCAATATTGCCATTTAGGCTAGTGATAGTGATATTTCCACCATCAGATTGTGCAGGGCCATAATTTAATGATAATATCGTATTTAAAGTAATATTACCCTTTGCTTGTAAATTTATAGAACCAGGAATGCCGAGAAAGTCACTCGTATGTATAGAGGAGGAACCCTGGAAAATAATAGAACCCTGTTCGCTGATGATAGTAACGTTACCGCTCTTTCTAGTACCTATTGGGCTATTGAGTTCAGGTTTAGAACTTCTTAAACAATAAGAGCCAGAATTACAGCCGATCGTGATATCGTTTTTCGCTTGAATGATAATATTACCGCTTCCACTAGCGCCGCCAGTAAGTATACCATCCCTCCAAACATCATTTCCTCCAGTAAAAGTAAAGCTGCCACCTGCATTCACAGTAATATCAGCGCCACTGTTATCACCAGTATCAACTTGAGTGCTAAGCGTTTCAGTTGAAATATTTCCCCCTGCATTCAAAGATATATAACCAGTATTACCTCCCATACCTATTGTCGAAATTCTTCCTGTTTGAATGTTACCGGCAGCTTGCATAATTACAGGTCCTTGGGTATTGCTTGGTCCTGAATAGCCAATAATTCCAACTTTAATGTCGCCACCCGATCGCAAAATTACCGCTTGCGAAGTACCCAAAATAAATTCATCTGTACCCGGAGAAGCACCAGCATAAGTTGCATCGGCACTCGTAATATTGATATCTCCAGTAAAAGTAATGTTTCCTGTACCCGAAGTTGTATCTACCTTGAGAGATGCACCCGTGTAACCCCCAGAAGTATAGTCATCAGGCTGCGTAAAAATTGGATCGTACAGACTAATAAAATTTGCAGGTTGACCAGATAAATCAACAATCGATGTGTTACTGCCACTTCTAAAGTGAGCATCTGTAGATATGATGCCATCACTCACTAAAGTCAGATTTCCGCCACTGACAAATGGCGTTTGCGAAAGATGATTTAGCGCCAAAAGATCGATACTTTGATTTCCCTGAATGTAGAGATTTCCGCCAGCATTAGCCACAAACGGATTTGCCACACTATCGCGCACCCGCACTGTATCGTTAGCCAGCAAATTTAAATCGCCAGTTGTACGCAACAGACTTTCAACTAATGTCAAATTGCGATTAGCTGACAGCGTTGCAGTCTCCGCAGTTACTTCTTTAGCAGCGACATCTCCATTCTCTACCTGCAAACCAGAACCTGTTAATTCTATTTGCCCTCCAGCGTTGACTGTCACCCCCGTTGCACTTCCCCCGCCACCAGTCAACAACTGCGGCAAAGATGCAACTGGCAACACCCAATTTTGAGGCAAACTGCCCGCTACAGATTGCGGCTGAATCTCCAAACTCAACAGATTTCCCGGTTGACTAATTCTGACTAAACTCTCGCCGGGAACCGCCGCCACAATAATATTTCCCCCCGGTGCAGAAAGTTGTCCCGTACTCAAAACCGTGCCGCCCAATAAAGTTAAATTTTGCCCTTGTCCCACTGCCAAATTGCCTAAATTGACAATTCCTCCCGGTTGCGTATTTGTAAAAGCAAAACTATTAGGACTTCCGACTAATTGAATATAATTATTAGTACCACCCGCACTAAACCAATTATTGCCAAAACCGATGCCCGTCGCAGTAGTCGCAGTGAAAGCAGCAGGCACGTTCAAACTGGCATTTGTTCCGAAAACAATCCCCGCCGGATTCATTAAAAATAAATTGGAATTGCCGCCCGTTATTTGAATTAATCCGTTAATTAGCGAAGCATCGCCGCCGACAACTCGCCCTAAAATATTGCGGATATTAGGATTTGATATAAAATTGGCAGTTTGCCCTTGAGTTAAACCAAATTCTTGGAAACTGTGAAAGAGATTTGCACCGTCGCCGGATTGTTGGCCGCCGTTGATGTTGAATTGGTTGCCGCTGGGAGTAATTTGAGTATTGGTTCCGTCGGTTGCGGGGGTAATTTGGGCTGTGGCTGTTTGGGATGGGCCGAAAAGTCCTATTTCCCACATTGCTAAGGTGGTGAATGAGAGGAAGGTGAGGAAAAAACGGGATTTTTTGGGTGTTGATTTCATGGTGTTGTTAGTAGATGTTATGATGCTCATAAATTCATCAACCAATAAATATAATATCACAATCCTGTAGGGGCGGGTTCACCGAAAAATATGACACCCAACGACGGATATTAAAAACCCGCCCCCACCCCACCCAAATATTAATAATTCATTGAATTTAACCATTAAATTGATGTTATTTCGGGTTATTGGTTGGGTGGGGGCGGGTTTATAAAGATTATTTGTGGGTGACTAAAATTCTGGCGAACCCGCCCCTACGAATTTTGGTTATTGCGATCGTCAATTCATCAACCAATAAATATAATATCACAATCCTGTAGGGGCGGGTTCACCGAAATATATGACACCCAACGACGGATATTAAAAACCCGCCCCCACCCCACCCAAATATTAATAATTCATTGAATTTAACCAT
>NZ_JAUBUC010000013.1:93166-108357 GCF_036705285.1 Microcoleus sp. B4-C1
TAAATTGATGTTATTTCGGGTTATTGGTTGGGTGGGGGCGGGTTTATAAAGATTATTTGTGGGTGAGTAAAATTCTGGCGAACCCGCCCCTACATTTTCAGGAACGTAAATTCATTGACAATACATTTTTGTTATCTAATTTAATATTAACTTTATTGGAATTGTAAAATTTTTTAGATGGGTGCATTTCATCGGTTTCCCACTTATACGGATTGTTGATAATATATTCCTGAATTTTTGCAAACGTTGTCTCATCGCGAATAATATGTTCATAATAACCCCTTTGCCATACATAGATTCCTGAAACATGACGCAGTTGATTTATCCGACTGGAAGAAAATGTTTTCAAGCCTCTCACAATTTCCGATAAGCCGTGACGTTGATCCTGATTTTTTATAAGGATAATTCCATGAATATGATTCGGCATAATAACAAAAGAATCTAATTCAACATGAGGATATACTGTCTTGAGGTTAAACCAATTAAAGTTAACCACTTCACCGTAACGGCTTAATAGCATATTCCCTTGTTCTATGTCACCTAATAAACACTGACGTTGCCAGATACAAATTGTCACAAAATATGCACCTGGTTGGCTATAATCATATCCTGGTAGACGAATAGAACGGCGATGATGGATATGGGGATTGTATTTCATATTTTTTTTTTGCAATCAATAAAATACCGAATATTATATCACAATCCTTACGGGGCGGGTTCACCGAAATATATGACACCCAACAACGGAGCGTAAAAACCCGCCCCCACCACACCCAAATATTAATAATTCATTGAATTTAACCATTAAATTGATGTTATTTGGGGTTGTTGGTGGGGTGGGGCGGGTTTTTACAGATTGTTTGTCGGTGACAAAATCCCTGGTGAACCCGCCCCTACGAATTGATGTTATTTGGGGTTATTGGTTGGGTGGGGGCGGGTTTATAAAGATTATTTGTGGGTGACAAAATCCCTGGTGAACCCGCCCCTACGAATTCTGTTTTTAGGATCGTACATTCATGAACAATTTATTATTTCCTCTGTTCCCTCCTTTGCAAATCTCGCAATTGCTTCTCTACCTTTTCCACCATTGGCAAATCTCCCAAGGTTGTATATCCATCTTTTGCCATTCGCAAATATTTCATAGCTTCCAGATTATTTCTCATCGCTGAATGAACTTGCCCCAATCCGTATCGAGCGGCTGTCAACTCCTCAATATCGTCTGGTTTCGCCGTATTAATGACCTTGGAATAGTAGACTTCTGCCTGGGGAACCAGTTGTAGCTTTTCCAGATACATATCGCCCAAGGCTCGATTAATTGGCGGTGTTTCCACTCCGGCTTTTTGTATATTTTCTAAAATTTCTATTGCTTCGGCTATCAAGTTTGTGTTAAGATAAACGCTAGAAATGGCTAATTTTTTGGCGTTTTCGTTAGGTACTTGTTTGTCGATCGCCCCAACCTCACTTTTCACCCTTTCCACCTCAGTCTCATCCAGCAAGCTAAACTCGATATCCCCCTCCCCAACAGCACTTTCTGAAGAAACACCCGTATTCGCCTCGACAATCAATCGGTACCTAACACCCGGTTTCAGCGCCGGTTCCCCCGGATACACAGCTTCAGTACCGTTAACAGTCATTTCCCAGTTTAATTTCGCTCCATTTTCCCGGAGGCTCAACTTATAGCTAGTAGCACCAGCAACCGGATTCCACCGCAAAATTGGCTTGCTGTCGAGCAATTTTGTCCGCCGTGGACTGATAATATAAGGAATGGGCGCGCTATTCCAAGCAATTTTACCGTCGCCGCGATCGGGACATTTAATCAAGTCGGCGCTGCAATCAGCTTTCGACTTTTCCTTGGCTAACAAACAGCTATTCAATTGATTTTCACTCCCTGCGATCGACTTAATTCCCAAATCTGCACATTGCAGCGTCAGTTGGGCGTTTTGTGCTGTTCGCAGTGTGTCTCCCGGATAAATCGGCGTACCGCTGGTAGGGCGGACAATTAGCCCGTTTTGGCGCTCGATCGCAACTTCCCCGCTACTATGGATAATCAGTCCGTTGGATATTCTGTTACTGGCTGCTAGTGCGGTAGTTGCGATCGAGCTTAAAGCTATAGAAACTGCAATCCTGATTTTCACTTGATATTTCCTTTTATTCGTAAATGTTGTTTAGCACTTTGGATACATTGCTCTTGTTCTGGTACGCTAGATTTAGAATATTTAATCGTTTTTTCCCAGTGTTCTAACGCTTCATGGGGCTTACCTTTAGTTTCCATAACCCGTGCTAAAAAACAGTGAGATTCCGGGCTATTGTCTGTCAATCCAATTGCTGTTTGAAAATCTATCTCTGCATCGTCATACTGCTGTTCTTTAAACCGTATCCAGCCACGATTTTTGATACAAGCAGCTTTTACACCGTCGTATTTAGCGTGTTCTAAACAAAGGTTGATCGCCTTTAAAGCTGCTTGATGTTTATCCTTGCGAATGAATAATTTAGATATTTGAGCAGAAGCATCAGGAAGTCCTCGCAATACAGCATTTTGCATGGCCTCTAACGCACCGCGATCGTCATTCAATTCGTCGCACAACATAGCTAAATTATAGTAAGGCTGTGCATAATTAAGGTTAATTAAACTTGCTAATTTGTAGAATTTTTTCGCAATTAAAGGTTTATTTTGACGGTGGTTTTCCATGCCAATTTGATTAGCAACTGGGGCAAGTATCGGGCCCATTAACATATAACTGCTAGCGGTAGTAGCTAAACCGATTCCCAGGCGCTGCATCAAATTAGAAATAAAAATAGAGATATCGTTGTTTGGGCGATCGTCCACCACATCATCCGCAGCAGCCATCAAAGGGCGATCGCGCTTTAATTGCAGTAAAGTCAACCCATCAAAAGTTGGCTGCTGACAGAGCACTGGTATCGCACTCGCACCGGGAAACTGAGATTCCCATTTCTGTAAATAATCCTTAGCTTTTCGTACTGCTAAAAACAAAGGATATTCTTTGCTTAAATATCCGAATAAAGACTTAACAAAATCGTGAGCAATTTTATCTGGTATCGGCGCACGCATCACAATCATTGACGGTAAAGGCAAGCCTCCAGCTACTAAATCTGCTGCCAATTGGAGGCTAGAACACGAGTTTAAAATTAGCAACTCCAATCCTTGAAAAATTGATTTTTCCAACCCCTCTTTTAAATAGTCTATTGTGACAGTATTATCGCAATCTGCTTCATTAATATGCAGCCATCCATTGACAGCATTGCTATTGCTATGCCCGCCGTAATATAAAATCTGCCAATTTTTTTCATCCTCTAACAACTTCTCGCGTAGCTTTTCCGGTGTTGGCTGTTGCATAAATTCTAACTTGCAGCGATCGCCAAAAGACATTTGAAGACTTTTCTCATCTTGTTTCAGATCGAGTCCGTCACTATTACCGGAGACACATAAAATTCTACCTCGCGAAGGCAGAGGCATTCCGCCTGTAGTTACCTTTTTGAGAGCTTTTCTATACTGGGACGGACTTTTAATTATTTCACAGTTTTTGTAATCTTCGCGAAATTTCCACGCATCCCAAGGCAGATGCCAATTTTCCGAATCTTTGATTTCGAGAAATACTTCAAAGCACCGATCTCGACCACCAAACGCATCGACTACATTTCTAAAATTTTCCTCAATTCCCGCATAAAACTCCTCACTACTCAGCCACAGCCTCATAGATTCATTCAAATATTGATAGATCAATTGAGGATTATCTTCACAAATATTGGTTGTCCCTGTAGCCTTAACTTTAATTCTAGAAAGGATGTTGCTAGATTTTCCCGCACGACAAATAAGTTGCCATCTTTTTTGCAGATCATCAACTTCCGGGGCTGGTGGCAAACTTCCTTTAAATTTATGAACTGTTGTTTGGTTTTCTTGAAACTCCCCTGTGATGTCGGGAAAACCCTTGTGTAGATCCCCCATCCCTAAACCCAAGATAAATCTTAAGCTCATAAATTAGACGCGAGTAGAGTTAATCGAGATATCATACCACAAAATTTTCTGTGACGCTGAAATCATCTAAAGCTACTCGAATACTAAAACTCTCGTCTCGATCGACCTCAATATCCTTCAGCAAAATGTACCTCTCCTGAATCCTTGATTGTGACTCGGTTAGATTTTTACCGATGTCGGAGATTAAGGAAAGTTTAATATTCTGGGGCAGGTAACGTTCTCCGATCGCCGGATGCAGTTGAACGTGAACTCTGACAGTGCGATCGCTCTCTTCAGCAATCGCCACCAACAAAGCCACCGTTGTCCTTCCCAGCCGCATTCCCAAGTCAATCAACTTAGCCCGCGTGACATCGGCTTCGGGAAACCTATTGATGCTACTTTGACTGCTCTGTAACGCAGATTCTTCTCTCGAATTTCCACCTCCTCGTAATGCAAAACTGGGGGTTTCGTCAGGAGAAATCAAGTTTTTTAAATTTTGTTTACCTCGATCCAATTGCTGCAAACATCTGTCTACAAAATTTTGCCACCAATTGCCTAACTGAGATTCAACCGGATTTTGAATCTCCACCTGAGAAGTTTGTGTCTGCTGGTTAAATACCGCTTCAAAAGGCAGCCAATCAGCCGTAAATACATTCATCAACCACTGACTGAGGTTAATTTGAGATTCCAACAAATGTTCTAGATGCCCTAAAAAATCATCCAGGGAATGCAATTCGCTCAATACTAATTCCCCCGCATCCGCATTGGGAGAAAAACCAAGCAATCTCGCTTCCTTTTCCTCCTCATCAATTTCTACAGCAATATAGCCAATGCGTTCTGCCCTTGCTTCCACCGGCACCGGGCAAATCTCAGGCGGATGTGCAGATGAATTCTGGTTGCCAGTTTCTTGAGTTTGATGTCGATTTTTAATTGGACGGCATTCGATTTTTCCCAATCCTTTAACATACAAATCTCCCGCATCTGCAAACAGGCGAATTACGGGATTCCAGCTATCGCATTCAGTCAAGTCAGTCTCAATATCGATGATTTTTAGATAATCGCGAACTGCCAGCACTGCCAAAGTATTGAGATAAACTTGCTCGTGCCTTTGCGGGTGGCGCTGTTGGGTGGCAAACTGCTGAGCAACTTGCAGTGCCTTCTGAGTAATTGGCATCGGCAAAGATTCGATTTCCCAAAGGTTGTTATGGTTCATTGTTTTGGTACACTCCTGGTATATTTAAAGTTTGATATCCTTGGTCTTCGCAAAATTTTTGCAGCAGATGACGGCAGTCATTGTTGAACAATTGATATAAAGTAGAATGCGCGCAGCCAAACTCTTTGGCGAGTTCTTTAAGACTTTGACCGTACAAACATTTTCGCTGCAATAAAACTTGACAATTTATCTGCGGTTTGCCTCTAACGTGTCTGCTTTTTAACTCGTTATTTGGATCGGTTTCTATCCATGCGAGAAGTTCGTCCAAATAGAAACTTACATCATAATCGGCGGCGAGATAGTCAATGGGATTGATGGTTTCTTTGTCTTGTTTTCCTTCTGAGGACGCTATTCGACGGCGGTTTGGTGTCTCACTTTCTTTTATTGGGGCCAGACGACAATCAAAAAGCCGCCTTTCGAGATAGCTATTTAACCAAGTAGTAATCAGGCTTTCTTCGGGATCGTAAGGTCGTTTTGCTGTGGTAGCTTCACATAAATTTCGATTGAGATAGATCCAGGTTTCTTGCAATGCCTCTTCATAGTAAGGTGTTTTTGGTTTCCAGAGTTTGCCGGATTTGATAATCTCTCGAATTAGTTGATTCAAGAAACGACTTCGCCTGATACTGCCGGGGGGCTGTTGGCAAGCTTTGGTGACGAGTTCGACGATTTGCTGGTGTGCGGGATCTCGATCGAACTTTTCCGATTTTACTGAGCACCCAACAGCATCGGTTTCGTCGGATAAGTGGTCTTCCCCCTCGGAGGGGTTGGATTTATCAGTCATAGTTAAGTGCGGCCGCAACTTTGTTCCTACATTTATTTATCAGGGTAAGTTGGAGGAATTTATGCGAAATTCAGAAATTTTTTTCAGAGGATGGTTGAAAGTCTTGCTGTGCGGTGGATTGGGCAGTTGAATTAGATGTGAATTTTTGTTAAGACGCATCAAAACCTGCATAAACCGGGTTTTTGCGATTTATGCAGGTTTGTAACGAAGTCTTCTGCGAAAAACCCGGTTTCTGACCACCAGTGCGTTATTCGATCGCCCTTAAATCCCCAAAACACCCGTTATTCCGTACTTCCACGCAGTGTTTGTCAAACTTTATCAAAAAAAACTTGAGAGTTTTGCATAAAACTACCGAGCTCACCCTGATAAATAAATAGAAAGAACAAAAAGGCTTGAGGGGCGATCGATCTTTAGTGTTAACAAGCAGATCGATCGCGCAATCCGGCTATCTCGCAATCCCGAACTCCGGCTCTTGTTGAAACAAGAGCCTCAAAGCGAAAGTCGTCGGTCGCCGACTGAAGAATTTACCAGTCCTCTTTGAGAGGACTTTCGCTATGAGGCGGGGAATTCATTCCCCGCCGGATTCTGGGAAAGCGCGTTATTCGATCGCCCTTAAATCCCCAAAACACCCGTGGTTCCGTACTTCCACGCAGTCTTTGCCAAACTCGACCAAAAAAACTGGAGAGTTTTGCATAAAACTACCGAGCTCACCCTGATAAATAAACAGAAAGAACAAAAAGGCTTGAGGGGCGATCGATCTTTGGAATGAGAATTAAATAACTTCCACAAGTTTGTGGGATGGGCGTCCCGCCCGTCCTTTTTGGATGGGCTCTTAGGCCCATCCCACTTTCAAGAGTGGAAGTTATTTAATTCTCATTCCTTAGCAAAAGGCAGTAGCTTCAACATTAATCAAAACCAACAAATTGTGGTAATCAAGTCCCCTTACGACGACGAGATTTCTACTTGAAATACTAAACTAAATCAAACCTACATTCCTTACGGTAGAGAAGGAATAATAGGACAACAACGTCAAGCAGTTGAAGATAGTAATGCTGGCAGCAATAGGGTTTTGCGTAGTGCGTCCAAAGCTTCTGAATACTATGATAATGCTTCTTGGGACTTGCTCGATGCTCTCGAAAACGGCACAGTTAAACTAGAGGCAATATCAGATGATAATTTACCAGAAATCATGCGAGGGATGACGCTAACAGAAAAGAGAGCATATGTTGCTGGAAAGAAAACCGAAAGAGAAGCGATTAAAAAGACCATCCGCGACTTATCTCAAAAGCGTACAGCATATATTGAACAACAGCGCCAATCTAGTACCAAGAGTAGTGAAAATACTCTCGATCGCGTAATGATTCAAAGTCTCCGCCAACAATTAGCCGCTAAAGGATTTAAGCTTAATTAAAAGAACGCAGACGACATTTCATCTGCGTTCATCTGTGTTTATCTGCTAATATCTGCGGTCAAAAAATCCCAATCTCCCAATTTAATATCATGGTCGATCGACCACGCTCAAAAGCTGGGGCGGGTTTACAGAATCTCTCGTTTCTATAGTAGATATTGGTGAACCCGCCCCTACAGGAATTATGGTCAATTCGCCTGACATGAGATAACTACTTCGCCGCAGGTAAAGACAACTGAGGCGAAGTTTTAGGGTAGCTTCCATTCACGGGAATCGCATCCGGTTCCTGCGAAAGCAAAAACTCGCGAATAACCCTAGCAACTGCTCTTTGAGCTAAACCGCCGACTACTTTCTGCCCCATATTCTGCACTTGGGGTTTCACCAACAACTGCGGCAATAGCTGCAATACTTTCGTCCCGTCAAAACCGGGAGTTGATTGCAAAATATCCCAAATCCGTTTGATGTGTTCTAGGTTTTTTTGTTCAGTTGGTGAAACCACAGGTTGATTTGCCTTGACTCCAAACCATTCGCCGACGACTGCTTTGGCGTTAGCAAAGGCGTTGCTGGAAAGTGTGTCGAGACTTTTGACTAATTCGAGGACTATACGATCGCGAATGAAATCTCCTCTTTCGGAAAATAAATATTCTAAAGCTTGGTTCAAGATTTTGCTGACATCGTAATCATCGCTCTCGCGGGCATTGTTGAGCAAGTTTTCTAAGCGGTTCCAGCGGAATTCGCCTTGTTTGAACAGCAAATCTTGCAGAGATGCTCTCAATTCCGGTGCGGGGTCGCTCAACAGCCGTTTTGCTACGTAAGGATAGGCTTTGCTCAACACTTTGAATTCTGGATCGACATTAATGGCAATCCCTTCTAACGTAACGAGCGATCGAATAATCAAAGCATAGTAAGCTGGAACCCGGAAAGGATATTCGTACATCACCGCCGAAAGTTCGTCAGTAATGCTTTTGAAATTGAGTTCGGCAACGCTAGCACCCAAAGCATTGTTAAACACGCCGGCCAAAGCTGGAATAATTGGCGTCAAATCCGTATCGGGCGTTAAAAACTCCAACTTGACATAATCTTTTGCTAAACCTTCAAAGTCGCGGTTCACCAAATGCACCACAGCTTCCAACAAGCCGTATCGCTGATAAGGTTTAACTTCGCTCATCATCCCGAAATCGAGATAAGCTAATTGACCGTCAGGAGTTGCCAAAAGATTGCCGGGATGGGGGTCAGCGTGAAAGAAACCGTGTTCTAGGAGTTGTCTGAGAGAGCATTGCACCCCCACTTCAATTAAGTAAGGAGCGTCGATTCCTTGAGCTTTAACGGCCTCTAAATTCGTAAGTTTGATGCCGGTGATCCACTCCATTGTTAAGACGCGGCGGCGGGTATATTCCCAGTAGATGCTGGGAACATAAATGTCTTTGATGTGGCCGTATAGTTGGGCAAACCGTTCGGCATTTTGACCTTCGTGGGTGTAGTCCATTTCTTCGTAAATGCGCTCGCCCAACTCGTCCATAATTGCTGCGAGGTCACTGCGAATTATTTTGAAGGTGTTTTGCGCCCAAACTGCAACGCGCCGCAGGATGTAAATATCTAAGCCGATGTTTTCGGCTAAACCCGGTCGCTGGACTTTGATTGCGACTGTTTCTCCGGTTTTGAGTTTGCCTTTGTAGACTTGTCCGAGAGATGCTGCTGCGATCGGATCGGGGCTGATTTCTGCGTAGATGTCTTTGGGGTGGGCGCCCAATTCTTCTTGGATAAATTGATATGCTACTTCGTTCGGAAATGCTGGCAATTGGTCTTGCAGCGTTGTTAGTTCTTCTAAATATACTGGCGGTACTAAGTCGGGGCGTGTTGAGAGTGCTTGTCCGATTTTGATGAAAGCTGGGCCGAGTTGACCCAGAATTTCTCGCAGTCGGACGGCGCGGCGCTTTTCGTTGGTGGCGGTACGACCTGTTTTCCCGTCGAACCATACACTGAAGGCAAAGCTAAAAAATGTCCAAACAACGCTCGACAGCCTTCCCCAGACTTGTAGAGGTCGATTTCGGTACAGGGCTGCGATCGCCACTGGATCGTACCGAACAGCATCTCCGGCCAACTCGAAAGCTATGTCTCTGGCTGATTTGAGCCGATCGTCCGTTACGACCTCTGTCTCTAATGATACTGGTACTGCTTGCAGGGGAATTGTGTTTGCATCTTGGAGATTGCTTAGTACAGCCTGAGTCCCTGAATTTACATTAGTTTGCGGGGAGGCTGGCGATACTGTCTTGACATTCATAAATCAGACCTAGTGTGAAGCATTGTAAATATATTGTAACAATTTAAGGAAGAACACCCTTCTTCCTTCTTATATATACTTACTCGCCGCTGGATCTTTGGAGTCGATCGCGAATGCCTGAGAGTTGCGATTGGCTGCTGACGGGCGATCGAGGTTGGGGCATTTCGGTATCGGGCCAGTTCGGTAAGTCGTTACAGGGACAGAACTCCGGGGGCATTCCGGTTTGTTGGAACACTACGGGCATAGCGCAGCGCGCGCAGGGACTGATTTCCCAAGCTGGTGTCAGCAGTTTGGCAATTGTTTCGTTTGTGCCGTCGAGGTAACAGTCTCCGCTGTCGCGGGAGATGATTTTTTGCCAGCAGTCTTCAAATTCCTGGCTGTAGCGATCGCCCGCATTTACCGATTTGGGCAGCAGCGCTTCGGAACCGTTGTAAATTAATACTTTTTTGCCTAACTGAAACCAGTAAGCAATATATTTTCTTACTTCACTCTCTGATGCCATAACTTTTAGTCAACCCTTCAACTAATTGATTAGTTTAGACTTTTAATTGGAAATTCCTACTCTTTCTTAAGAGACATTTTATCTTTTACAGAATTTCAAAATTTGGCTATTCCTCATGTCAAATTGTTGAGCTGTCCCCCAAGTGAGTATGTTTTTTGACTAATTTATGTGAGTCTTGAATTTTCAATCTTACTTAATGAAAATTCTACCTGATGTTCAGTTAAAATTGTCGTTCGGGAAACCGATATATTTTCTCTCTTGTCGATCGCGACTCCGGCTGTTAATTTTTCGCTACGGGCGGCAGCGGTGTACCCAGAGCCCTTAGATCCAAGGCGTAACCTCCGGTGGCGAGATAAACAGTATCGGCGATCGCCCCGATGTGGCGCACGAGAGTACCGAGACGATCGCGAAACAGCCGCCCCGCCGGATAAGCAGGCACAACACCCCATCCGGTTTCTTCCCCTACCAAAATTACATCAGCCGCCGCCGACTTCAAACAGGCGAGCAAATCTTGCTGCGTAGTAGCCCAAACAGCAGCTTCTTGTTCCAAAAGATTTGCCGTCCAAGTTCCCAGGGAATCAATCAACAAACATTCTGACTCCAAGGCCGATCGCACAACTGCTGACAAGTCGATCGGCACTTCTAGAGTTGCCCAATCAACAGGACGGCGATTTCGGTGCTGTTCGAGGCGACGCAGCCACTCCAAATCCGTTTCATCAACCTGACCGGTAGCCACATAGATTACTTGTTTTCCCGAACCCGCCGCCAGAGTTTCGGCCCATTCACTTTTGCCGCTTCGGGCCGGCCCAGTTACTAAGATTAATTGTCTCGATCTGGTAGGTTCTGAGTTAGTCATTAGTCAGTCGATTTTAGATTTTAGATTTTAGATTTTAGATTTACTCCACAACAAATGATTTGGGGAGATTGAAGTTTGGTTAAAATTTTTGGGCTGCTCACGACTAATGTTGCGGGCTTGTCTCCCTTCTTTGGGCGGGGTCACATACAAAGGATTAAACATAATTCCCAATTGCCAATTCCCAATTAGCAATTACCAATTATGATTTAAACGGCCAACTACCAAATGCTTTTTAAGCGATAATAGCATTGATGAGACAAGATCAGAGTAAGTCGATCGAGAACCCCCGTATTTCCCAAGCTGTTATTTATGCCAGATCATCCTCAGATATCAGCGATTATTTGCACCCACAATCGCGCCGCCTATTTAGGTGGGGCGATCGACAGCTTGCTGGTACAGGATTTTCCCGACAACTTTGAAGTAGTAGTAGTGGATAACGCTTCTAGCGATTATGCCAGCCCCGAAAGTTCGATTTCGCGCACCCGCGAGGTGGTAGAAGCAAGACAGGGTGATGGCCGCCTCAAGTACGTCTGGGAACCCGAAATCGGTCTGTCAGTAGCCCGGAACACCGGCGCAAAGGAAGCTAGCAGCGAAATATTAGCTTATCTCGACGACGACGCTATTGCTGAGCCGAATTGGCTCAGGGTGCTGCACGCGGCTTATCAAAGCAATCAAAAACTCGCCGTAGCTGGTGGCAAAGTCAATTTGCTCTGGCCTTCTGGAGTCAGCCCGCCCGAATGGCTGTCACCGGGATTAGCCCAGAACTTGGGAGCATACGATTTAGGCGACACTTGCCTGTACGTGACTGCTGCCGGTTTGACTCCCAGGGGTGTAAACTACTCAATCCGGCGCGCTTTTCTCGAACAAATTGGCGGCTTCGATGTCAAACTCGGTAGAGTCGGCAAAAAGTTGCTGTCAAATGAAGAGTTGCGGGCCACAGAATTAGCTTTAGAGTTAGGTTGGCAAGTAGTTTATCTACCGGAGGCCCTGGTGCTTCACCATGTCGCGACAGAAAGGCTCAACAAAGCTTGGTTTCTAGAGCGCGGGTGGTGGCAAGGCATCAGCGAGTGTTATCGCGAACAATTGTCCGATCGAGCCGGTATTGCTCAGCTTGGGCGGGGGGGTGAAAGAATCTTGAGGGGTGTCTGGAAGTCTTTTAAATATATTAGAGATCCAGGGCTGCGTTTTGAAAATTTCGTTTTTGCCTGGGGTCAAATCGGTTATTTGATCGCAGCCATCCGCGGCGTGATTTTTGCACCGAAATCGACCAGCAGGCATTAGGCTATAGGCAATATCCCTCGCTGCTCAAGTCGTCGGCCCTGCTGTGCCGATCGCACTTCATCCACAAAAAACTCGACCGCATTTAGGTTCAAGCACTCGATTATGACATCTAGTTCATCCAAGATTCCGGTTTCAGTTCTCATTCCGGCAAAAGACGAAGAACTTAATCTACCAGCGTGTCTGGCCAGCATTGCTAGGGCGGATGAAGTTTTCATGGTTGATTCCCAAAGCAGCGATCGCACGGTAGAAATTGCCATCAGCACCGGCGCAAAAGTAGTACAGTTTTACTTTGACAACCGCTGGCCGAAAAAGAAAAATTGGTCTTTGGACAATCTGCCTTTTCGCAACGAATGGGTATTAATTGTCGATTGCGACGAACGCATTCCCCCGGAACTTTGGGACGAAATCGCGCAGGCGATCGAAGACCCCAATTTTGACGGCTACTACCTCAACCGCAAAGTCTTCTTTTTAGGCCAGTGGCTGCGTTATGGAGGCCGATATCCCGACTGGAATTTGCGTTTGTTCAAGCATCAAAAAGGTCGTTACGAAAATCTAGGCACTGAATCCGTCCCCAATACTGGCGACAACGAAGTTCACGAACACGTCATTTTAGCCGGTCAAGTCGGCTACTTAAAAAATGACATGATCCACGAGGATTACCGTGATTTATTTCACTGGATAGAACGGCACAACCGCTATTCTAATTGGGAAGCTCGCGTTTATTACAATATTATTGAAGGGCGCGACGACAGCGGTACTATTGGCGCTCACTTATTTGGAGATGCAGTGCAACGAAAACGCTTTCTCAAAAAAGTTTGGGTGCGGCTGCCGTTTAAACCCATGCTCAGATTTATTTTATTTTACTTCATTCAGCTCGGCTTTTTAGATGGAAAAGCTGGCTATATTTATGCAAGGTTATTGAGTCAATATGAGTATCAAATTAATGCAAAGCTTTACGAGTTGCGTTGTTGTGGCGGTCAGTTGAATGTGGCAGAACCTGAGCCTACTCTGTCGCCGCCAGTAGTTATCACTCAGGAGACAGAAGTGAAATTGCCTTAATATTTTGGAGGCATGGGGGAAGTGGGAATTAGGAATTGGTAGTTGGGAATTGGGAATTACGAAAGCCAGCCCATACCGAGTGGCTTGAGACATTTTCATTTAATAAGTTCTTCGAGGGATGGAAAAAGCAATTTTTCTGCGCTCACTTTTTCGCAATCACAAGGCTGTTGACTTGCGGATATTGCTGATACTTTTCCTAGCAGCAATTGGATGCTTTCTATTAGCAATGGTAGGGTTAATAAAATAATTGATGCAGAGACTAGCAAGCTAATTAAGCCGTCAGCCCAATTCCAGTGCAGCCACGCTACGGCGATCGCCGCTAAAATTACTCCAACCGATGAAAATATGTCGGCGACTGCGTGCAGAAAGGCGCTTTTGAGATTCAAGTCACCGTGACAGCAGGAATGCAAGCAACAAGCATTAATCGAGTTGATGCTTAAACCGACTATGGCGGTAATTAACATCGGGAGCCCTTCTACTTCGGGTGTTGGGGACTGCAAACGGGCGATCGACTCGGCGGCAATCCAAAGGGCGATCGCTACTAAACTGATACTATTAATTAAAGCAGCAATAATTTCTGGGCGGGCGGGCAGGATGCCCACCCCACAGGAAGACTCACTGTTCGCTTCACAGGCATCTTGCCTATTCTTAACAATAGTGCCGATGCCCACCCCACTAGAAGACTCACTGTTTGTGGAACAGGCATCTTGCCTGTTCTTGAGAATACTGCCCGATCTCAATTCGATCGCACAATCTACGGATTTACTTTTGCGTTTGACTGAGGAGTACCAAGTCGCTGTCAAAGTTATTGCTAAAGCTGCTACATCTGAAAAAACGTGACCCGCATCTGCTAATAGGGACAAACTATGAGAATTAAGTGCGGCGATTAACTCTGCTACAAAAAAGCTGCTAAGCAGTACCAATGCTGTTTGTAAAAGTCGCACTTTGCCAATTCTGGGATTTGTATTCTCGCATTGTGCGATATCCTTGGCGTTTTCCGAGTCAAAATTGTCCCTAACTAGAAATGTCATGCAGCAGTCCTTAAGGTTAAACTCGATTTAAAATTAAACATTAAATTAACTATCAATGACCGATTATATACCAAATCCGCACCAAGATCCGGAAAATTCGATCGCAAATTCCCCAAATTCTCAAATAAACGATCGTCCAATTAGCGACAATCACGCAAATACTTTGACAGGCGAATCTTTGGTTGATTTGCGGAAGTACGATCAATCAAAGTTCGATCGAGGAAAGCCTACTTGGCTAATTTTGCTTTGGTGGTTGGTGCAGGCGATCGCATTTCCTCTCACTCCACACCCTTTTAACGGCATCAGAAGCGGCTTGCTGCGGTTATTTGGAGCGAAAATAGGTCGGGGTGTGATCATTCGTCCCACGGCTCGTTTTACCTATCCTTGGAAAATTGCCATCGGCGATTACAGTTGGATCGGAGATGATGTTGTATTGTACAGTCTCGATCGAATTGCGATCGGCAAACACTGCGTCATTTCTCAAAAAAGCTACCTCTGCACTGGCACTCATGACCCTCAAGACCCAGCCTTTCGCTTAATCACAGCACCTGTGATCATTAATAACGGCGTTTGGATTGCCGCCGACTGCTTCATTGGCCCTGGTGTCGAAATCGGTGCTAACGCTTTAATCGGAGCTCGCAGCAGCGTATTTAAAAATATGCCTGCAGGCTTTATTTGCACAGGAACACCTTGTCGTCCCCGCTGTCAGCGAGAAATTAACCAAAGTTCGTAAGGATCGCGAATTAAATAACTTACAATTTTAATTGTTATTGTGGGATGGGCGTCCCGCCCGTCCAAAAAGGACG
>NZ_JAUBUC010000167.1:0-5840 GCF_036705285.1 Microcoleus sp. B4-C1
TTAATTACCTCACTAAATTTCTACCTTTCTTTATGTATCTTAACATAGTTTTGTTTTTTTTCGCCGACCTACTTACAGTATATTTTCCCTGCTTCAGGTTATCAAAATTCACATCGGCCTCAAACAGATCAACTGTCTCCTCGGCCAGCACTCGTCCTTCTTGAGTCAGTAAAGTGACAAACGCAATGCCGTCAACAGAAGTCATGGCGACGTTACTCTGATTGCGGATCATCACAAAAATATCGGACATTGTTTGGTCATTGGTAATTGCTAATTGCTAATTTAGAATGAGTGCATAATCTCACAAACAAAGGAGCATAAATATAATGAATCATTTCAAGTTTTTGCTAATTTTGACTATTAGTGCAGCGGTTCTCGGTTTGGGAAAAAGTGGGGCCCTAGCTGCTGTCTGGAATATCTCTGAGAATGAGCCTGGTTTGCAGCTTCACGGCGTGCAGGTTGCTCAAAGGGACGATCGCAATTTAAGCAACTCGAAAGGTACATTAAAAGAAGGCAGTGCCATCTCAGTCGATCCAGATGATGTGGTTGGCATACCAAAAGCTGAAGCGCGGCGGCGTTTCATTCTGAATAAGATATATCGGGTTCAGGAAGGCACTACCGCTGACGATTTGTTTATTGTTGATGAGAAAGCAAATAAATGGGCTGTAGAGGATGTCTCTGAGGCTACAATGGGCCCTACTACTAACAGCGTTGCCCAGATAGTGTCGGGTAACGGGAGAGTCTGGGCGCTGATCCAGAAGTTCTAAATTTAAAAAAAACGCCGCTTTTAAGGGCGGCGTTCTTATTAATTAAAAATCACAGGTTAAAAATGGTAATTATACCATTTTTAACTTTTAATTTTCAATTATTAATTTTCTAACAGTCGTAGTATAGAGCAAACTCGTAGGGGTGAGGACGCAGCCGCATCGGGTTGACTTCATTGTCGAGTTTGTAGGAAATCCAGGTTTGGATGAAGTCTTCGGTAAATACGCCGGTTTCAGTTAAGAAACTGTGGTCTTTTTCTAAAGCTTCTAAAGCGCCTTCCAATGAACCGGGAGTTGAAGGAATTTTGCTCAATTCTTCAGGGGAAAGGTCGTAGATGTCCACGTCCAAAGGTTCGCCCGGATCGATTTGATTCTTGATGCCGTCTATGCCGGCGCACAGCATGGCTGCAAATGCTAAATAGGGGTTGGATGTGGCATCGGGACAGCGGAATTCTAACCGCTTGGCTTTGGGGTTGGTTCCCGACAACGGAATCCGCACTGATGCCGATCGATTTCCTTGAGAGTAAGCTAAGTTTACAGGCGCTTCAAAGCCCGGAACTAAACGCTTGTAGGAATTGGTGGTGGGATTGGTGAGTGCCAAAAGTGCCGGTGCGTGCTTGAGAATGCCGCCGATGTAATGCAGTCCCATTTGACTGAAACCTGCATATTGATCGCCTGCAAATAGAGGTTGGCCGTCTTTCCAAATCGACTGGTGAACGTGCATCCCGGAACCGTTATCGTTAAATAGCGGTTTGGGCATGAAGGTGATGGTTTTGCCGTATTTTTTGCCGACGTTTTTGATGACGTATTTGTAAGTCAGCAAGTAGTCGGCGGCTTTTACCAAAGTGTCAAAGCGGAAACCGAGTTCGCATTGACCGCCGGTGGCGACTTCGTGGTGGTGTTTTTCGATGGGTACGCCGCATTTTGCCATTGTCAGCAGCATTTCCGTTCTCATGTCTTGTGAGGTATCGGTTGGTGCTACTGGGAAATAACCTTCTTTGTAACGCGGTTTATAGCCGAGGTTGCCGCCTGCTTCTTCTTTGCCGGAATTCCAACGACCTTCGATCGAATCTACGTAATAGTAGCCGGAATTTTGGGTTTGGTCGAAGCGAACGTCGTCAAAAATAAAGAATTCTGCTTCCGGGCCAAAGAATGCTGTATCGCCGAGACCGGTGGAAAGCAAGTAGTCTATGGCTTTTTGGGCAATGGTGCGGGGACAGCGACTGTACGGTTCGCCGGTGCGAGGTTCTTTGATGCTGCAAATGAAGCTGATGGTCGGTTCTGCCATGAACGGGTCCATCCAAGCGGTGGTCGGATCGATGACCATCGTCATGTCTGATTCGTTGATGGCTTTCCAGCCCCTAATGCTGGAACCGTCGAAGGGTACGCCGTCTGTGAATGCGGTTTCGTCGATTTGGTCGTGGTACAGGGAAAGGTGCTGCCAGATCCCCGGCATATCGATGAATTTGAGGTCAACGATCTGGATCTTATTTTCTTGTATGTAGTTTAAGGCTTCTTGGGGTGTCTGGAACATGACTTACTCCTGATATTGGTTGTGTCTTGGCGATCGGCCGATTTCAGACTGTGTGGGCGATCGTAGGCCTTCAGTATCCACTATTTTGTATCTAGGGCTACAAAAGTTTGAAATAGGGGCCCAGTGGGGCCGGGCCGTTTGAGATTCTTGCCCTGTGGATTATTTGTCGGATGAAGATACAAGGCAAACGGCTGAATTTTACGACAGTTTGCCGCGGATAGACTACCCTTGGTGAAAATCCTATCTCAAATCTTAATCAAACGCCGATTTGTAGTAGTCTACAATAGGCGGTCTGTCTCAGATAGCAAAGTATTGATAAAGATTTTTGGGAGAGAAACTTATGCGCGATGCAGTGACGAGCCTGATTGAAAATTATGATGTTGCTGGTAGGTATTTAGACCGAGATGGTATCGATCGGTTGAAATCTTATTTTGCAACGGGCACGGCACGGGTACAGGCGGCGGCTGCGATTAACAGCAATGCTGCGGCAATTGTCAAGCAAGCTGGTATCCAGCTATTTGCTGAACAGCCCGAACTGATCCGTCCTGGGGGAAATGCCTACACGACTCGTCGCTACGCGGCTTGTCTGCGGGATATGGACTACTACTTGCGCTATGCTACTTACGCCCTGGTGGCTGGAAGTACCGACGTGCTCGACGAGCGCGTGCTGCAAGGTTTGCGCGAAACTTACAATTCTCTAAGCGTTCCCATTGGCCCGACGGTGATGGGGATTAGCATTATGAAGGAGATGGTTAAGGCTCAGGTGGAAGCTGCTGGCTTGTCTGTGGGGCCTTTTTTGGATCAGCCTTTTGATTACATGATTCGCGAATTGAGCGAACAAGATATTTAAGTCAATTTGCTAGTTCTTTTAGCAGCAAATTGCACTTGTGGCTGGCAGTTAGCAGCAGTTAGATCGATCGCTTTTTTTGGCCTCACAGCCTCCAAGCGATCTTTTTTTATGGGTTATACAATTTTAGATTAAAGATTTCAGATTAAAAATTATAGATTAAAAATTATAGATTAAAAAATTGAATAATTGGGAATGACTTATGAATTAATGGTTTGGAGCTTCCCTATAATTGCATTATTGTTTGAAACTGGTGCTAAAAATCGTCAACACATCCCCAGACGAGGCATTTGTCCAGGGGATTTTTGGTTTGGCGCAGATCGATTTGTGCGACGGTTGTTGCTTCTACTTCGCCATTGGGGTAAAGAATGTGAATGATGTCACCGCTGAGGAAGGCTAGGGGATTTTCTTGACAATTGCCCTGATTTCTGATAGGAAAGTTAATTGTTTTCATAGTCGATCGCCCTGATGGTATTTGTAGTGCTTTTAGCTGCATATAAATCATCTGCCATTGGCCGCAATTTTTGTGTGATTCATATGAATGTTGAGCTGTGATAAAAGTGCACAATCGGAGCGATCTCAGTCACATAATGGGAGGTGGCGCGATCGCCCCGCGACAATCGCAAAACCAAAATAATCGCCAAAAATTAGCAGTCGGGCTTGTGCGTAATATCAAATCCGTTAGCATCGCAATAGTAAATCCGAGTTCACTGTTCACTGTTCACTGTTGACTGTTCACTGTTGACTGTTCACGGCGTCAACCGTCAACAGTCAACCGTCAACCGTCAAAATCATAAGGAGTGTAACCGGAAATGATATAAGTGCTAATCTGGTACTGTTCTTAACCCTATCCGTACAGATTAAAAACCTTGGCTAAACAGCGACTAGACACTTTATTGGTCAGCCTAGATTTGTGCAGTTCCAGACAGCAAGCTCAGGCTTTGATTCGGACTGGGAAAGTCTCCATCAACCAACAGATAGTTGACAAACCGGGCACTGAGGTTGACATTGCAGCAAAAATTCAGATCAAAGAGCGATCGCGCTATGTTTCCAGAGGCGGCGACAAATTAGCCAAAGCTTTAGAAGTTTTTGCAATTCCCGTTGCAGGCAGAATTTGCCTCGACGGCGGCATTTCCACAGGCGGTTTTACCGACTGTTTGCTGCAAGCCGGCGCGGCCCTAGTGTACGGCGTAGACGTTGGCTACGGTCAAGCAGATTGGGGCTTGCGTAACGATCCAAGGGTAATTTTGAAAGAACGCACCAATTTGCGGTACATGACTGCTACTGAGCTTTATGGGGAGTCACCCCCCCCAGCCCCCCCTTGTCAAGGGGGGGAGCAAGATTCTTTGCCAATAGGGGTTTATGCAGATTTGGCGGTAGTAGATGTGTCGTTTATTTCCCTGGATAAGATTTTACCGGCGCTGTGGGAATTGTTGATACCACCGCGAGAAGCAGTGTTGCTGGTAAAACCGCAGTTTGAGGTAGGGCGCGAGAGAGTCGGGAAAAAAGGCGTAGTGCGAGACTCCGCAACTCAAGCTGATGCGATTTTTCAAGTGTGGAAGGCAGCCACAGCTTTAGGATGGCAGCAACGCGGCTTAACGTGGTCGCCTTTACTTGGCCCGGCCGGTAATATCGAGTATCTTTTATGGTTGGGGATCGATCGCGAACAAGAAACAGACCACAGGGCGATCCTCTTCGAGGGCTGCGCTAACGAAGAGGATGTTGTGAAGGAACGGATCGCACAAGTCACCAAAGCGGCGGCGCGGGAACTTGTCGATCGATTGTAGATTTTAGATTTTAGATTGATTTCCAGATGTTGATCTAATCAACTTTAAAAATCAAATTTGGAACTCCAGATTGCTATAAATTTTTAAAATTTTTGTCAATCAGACTCCTAAACTTTCACAAGAGTGAATAATTCCATGCAGTCATTTAAACAAGTCGGTTCGATTTTACTCTACGTTCTAGGTGGCATTGGGTATGTGGCGATTGTAGCTACTATTGTAGGCGTTTCAATTCTGATCAAGTGGGCAGCTCTGCTACTGGCAGACAAATTATTATATACCATTCTGATTATCGGCGATTTGTTGAGAGGCCTCGAAATTATTGAACTGTTAAATATATTGATATTTGCATTTATCGGTATGGGAGTGGGTGTGGCGACCAGGCTTCTACACCCTCAATATGGTCGAAAAATTAGTGCCGCTTTGTTGATAGTTATAGTTCCTTTAGTTTTCATGATTACGCCAGCCATCAGATATAATTCTTGGCTGGAAAAAGTAGAGGAATCGGATAATTTATTACCAGCGCAAACTGCAACATTAACTAACTCATTTTTGAATAGAAAAGTGGGATTGCCTGGTTTTATCGGTTATTACGTATATACTGGTCAGTTTCCCGTTATTCCCACGAAACAATCGGAGATGAAAGACCTGGACAGCTTTGAAAAAAAAGTTAATTCCAGATTTGTACAGTTCACAGGTATTGCTCCGACTATTGTTTCTTGGTCAATGCGGGTTTGTTTTTGGTTGATTAGAATATTTTACTTTTCTATAGCAGTAATTGCCACGATCGCGCATTTTAGGGAAGGTGTGAGAATCGCGAGACGGTAATACGATTTTAGGATCGCGAATTAAATAACTTACAATTTTAATTGTTATTGTGGGATGGGCGTCCCGCCCGTCCAAAAAGGACG
>NZ_JAUBUC010000168.1:0-5839 GCF_036705285.1 Microcoleus sp. B4-C1
TTGAGTGCTTGCAACACTGGAGAAGGCAGGATTACCGGGGATGGGGTGATTGGCTTGTCGCGCGCTTTGATTTCGGCCGGAGTGCCCAGCGTGATTGTTTCTTTATGGGCGGTTCCTGATGCGCCGACATCGGAATTGATGCAGTCGTTTTACCAAAACTTGCAAAATAATCCCGACAAAGCACAGGCATTGCGGCAAGCAATGTTAGCCACAATGAAAACTCATCCCCAGCCGCGAAATTGGGCGGCATTTACTTTAATTGGGGAGGCAGAGTAAGTTTTTATTAATAATGGATTGGATATCGATATTTTTATCGCGATCGGGGACTGCTGTTTAACTATTAAATCCAGATCCCCCCTAGCCCCCCTTAAGAAGGGGGAGACAAGAAGTTGTCAAAGTCTCCCTCCTTAAGAAGGGGTAACAAGAAGTTGTCAAAGTCCCCCTTCTTAAGGGGGATTTAGGGGGATCTAGACTTCGCCTAAAAGCGACATTTCTATCTCTAGGACTTACGCATGGGGCCCAGAAACCGGGTTTTTTCGAGAAGACGCGTTGTGACCCGCAGATTCGGTAAAAAACCCGGTTTCTTTGGTCGGAGTGCGTAAATCTTGTCTGCAAGAGAACTAATGAGTTATATTCTTCAGTCCTCTTTGAGAGGACTTGCGCTATGAGACAGGGAATTCATTCCCTGGCGGACTGTGGAATGAATCTTTAGTCGCGATCGCGCTTCAATCTCAAAACTGATGGAAGTGAACCATCTACTCTACATATTCACATACTTTGCACTTTCCCGCAATCTATTTTGCACTCATACTTAATCAAGTCTGTGGGTAGAACGAATGATTTTCCCATCTGGGTTGCTTAAGATTTAAGTCAACTGTCAACTGTCAACTTACTGCGTAACTTTATGAATGCAGAATCAGCTACAAACATTCTAGATAACCTGGTACAGGAAAAGAGAGGCGAACCATTGAACGGCTTACAGCGAGCAATTATTCAAGGAGTGTTAGATGGTTTGACATACCAAGAAATCAAGAATAATTATGCGATCGCGCGGAACTATGAAATATGCTACTTAGCGCGATACGTTGCTTATCATTTGTGGAAATTGCTGACAGAGGTATTGAAAGATGCAGGAATTATCGACCCGGACGAAAGAGTCCGCAACAAAAATTTGTGGGAGTCCGCGATCAGAGTGGCACAGCAAAGCGTGCAGTCGGAATCTGTACAAAAAAGTCAACCCCCCGTACCGCCAGATCCGATGCTGGACAGCAAACTGCGAATGTGTTACCGAATTACCGAACATTTGGTAAGTACCGAGTTTAGCGATACTTACAGCATATTCCATATATGTGTAGTACAGAGAAACCGGGTTTCTTGAACAGAATCAGTTTAAAGGCTAGAACTGTAAAGAAACCCGGTTTCTGAGGTGTACTTCACAAACCTGGAATATGCTGTATCTTGCGGAAGATGAAGATATGCCCGATCGCATACCGGAACTGTTAGCTCGCTTTCAGGAAGATCGATCTTTCTATTTGATAGTTGAATTCATTTATATCTGAAATAGGACTAATGAGTTATCTTCTTCAGTCCTCTTTGAGAGGACTTGCACTATGAGACAGGGAATTAATTCCCGCTAAGGACTGTGGAATGAATCTTTATTCGCGATCGCGCTTCAATCTCAAAACCGATGGAACTGAACCATCTACTCTACATATTCACATACTTTGCACTTTCCCGCAATCTATTTTGCACTCATACTTAATCAAGTCTGTGGGTAGAACGAATGATTTTCCCATCTGGGCGGCTTAAGATTTAACTCAAGAATGAATCAAAATATCGGGGTTTTAAAATTATGTTAGACATCACCACAACCAATCCTAACGATCGCCTTTATTTCAATCAACAGCCAAAGGATCTCGCCCCATCAACATTTCCGGCTAACAGCGACTTGCTCAACCCAGCGATCGATCCATTGAATATTCCTGGTTATAGCGCTGAATCTAGCTTGACTAATCCCACAGCATCCAGCTTCGACCAACAGACACAGATAGCAGATTTTATTGCAGCTAATGCAGGCGCTGGCTTCAGTTTCCCTGCGAGCGATCGAGTTACTGGCGATGTCGCCGATGCTCAACTCAAACCGCAGTCAGAATCGGCGCTAGCAAACGCAGATCCGCTAACAGGAATGATTTCTGCTTCCCAGTTAAATTTCGCCGATCCAGGTAACACTCTTTCGACAGCTCGTAATGTTGTTGGCGTTCAGAATGGTAGCATCAGTTTAACTGATTTTGTGGGCCTAGGCGATCGGGACGATTTCTACCGATTCGAGCTCAACACTAGGAGCAATTTTAGCCTGCGTCTAGACGGTTTGAGAGCGGATGCTGATGTACGGTTAATTCAAGATAGAAACGGCAACGGTAGAGTTGATTTAGGGGAAATTATTGACTACTCTCTTGAGAGTGGCACTGTCCCCGATGTCATTAATGTATCCAATCTGGAGGCAGGGACATACTATGTCCAAGTTTATAGCTTCTTAAGCAACTCTACTAATTACAACCTGAATCTTTCTGCCACCTCTATTCCTGAACTAAATATTCCCACACCTAGCGGCCCTTTTAATAGTAATTACGGCTACGGTTTGGTGAATGCAAATGCAGCAGTTTCCAGCACCTTGAACAGTTCAAATCCTTTCCCTGCTCTCCCCAATTTGGGCGGGAATAATTGGGCGCTAGATGTCATAAATGCACCGGAAGTTTGGAATCAGAACATTACAGGAAATGGGATTGTTGTAGCTGTCGTGGATAGTGGTGTTGACTACACCCATCCTGACTTGGATGACAATATTTGGCGGAACCCTGGTGAAATTGCTGGAAATGGCATTGATGACGATGGCAACGGATATATTGATGATATTCGGGGTTGGGATTTTGTGGCAAGCGACAACAACCCAATGGATATGAGTTTCAACGGTCACGGGACTCACATAGCAGGTGCGATCGCGGCGGAACGAAATGATTTTGGCATCACAGGAGTTGCGCCCAATGCTAAGATTATGCCTGTCAGAGTTTTGCCCGCATTTGGTAGCGGATCGGTGAATAATATTGCTGCTGGAATCCGCTATGCTGCTGATAATGGAGCCAATGTAATTAACCTCAGCTTGGGAAATGAGTTTGTCCCTTCCAACGTAGTAAATAACGCAATTCAGTATGCAAATAACAAAGGCTCTGTTGTGGTGATAGCAGCCGGAAATACGGGTGACATCCAACCAGCTTATCCAGCTCGTAATGCCGATAGCTTGGGAATTGCAGTGGGCAGCATTGATGTAAGAGGCCGCATGGCTGATAGCTCTAACCGGGCGGGTTCCAGACCTTTAGATTACTTAGTTGCTCCGGGAGTAGAGATAGTTTCTACTACTCCTGATGAGGATTATGAACTCAGAACTGGTACGTCTTTTGCAACGCCACACGTAGCGGGTGTAGCGGCTTTAGTTTTGAGTGCCAATCCGACTTTAACTCCGGCTCAAGTTGAGCACATTTTGACGACAACAGCTAATCGAAATGGGTTAACAGGATAGCATTGCAAATCCTCACTTAAGTCCAGCGGACATTAATAGAGCATATTTAGCAGACGGCTCTGGATATGAACGCTCCAAACACGCCAGGTTTTGAGGTTGGATTTGACTATACCAGTGGATAATGGTTTGATTCAAACCGATCGCCCGATCGCTAAAATAGTCGTCTAATTCAGATTAGAGTCCCCATCCCTGCAGCGAGATTGGGGAGGCAGAGTAAACTTCTATGAAGGTCGATCGCCTGTGGCAGATTGAGGCGATCGCACGACGACAGCAGAAAGAGCGATCGGGCTAATTCTCTAAATTTCAACTCTAGAATCCTATGCTGTATTCCCCATTTAAGCGACTCAAATCAACCCACTCAAGGCTCACTAATGTTTTCCTAGGTTCCATTTCCCTGTTTCTGCTTGCCACTATTTCCCCATTAACTAATTCTGACTCTCAATTTCCAGCGATCGCTCAAACTACGGATGCTCGTGAATCGGAGGCCGATCGGCTCTTGCGACAGGGGATTCAACAGTATCAGACTCACCAATTCCCAGCAGCGCTAAATTCCTGGCAACAGGCACTGGAAATTTATCGCGCCCTCAAAAACCGCCAACGGGAGGGTTGGGCACTAGGCACTTTGGGATTCGCTTACCGCTCTCTGGGCAACTATGCCCAAGCCATTGAGTATTCACAGCAGAGTTTAGCCATCGCCCGCGAAATTAAAGACCGCCAAAGTGAAGCTAGGGCACTAAGCAATTTGGGAGCCGCTTACCTCTCTCTAGGAAACTATGCCCAAGCCATTGAGTATTCAGAGCAGAGTTTAGCCATCGCCCGCGAAATTAAAGATCGCCAAGGGGAGGGTGTGCAACTAGGCAATTTGGGAGCAGCTTACGGCTCTCTGGGAAACTATGCCCAAGCCATTGAGTATTCACAGCAATATTTAGTCATCGCCCGCGAAGTTAAAGATCGCCAAAGTGAAGGTAGGGCGCTGGGCAATTTGGGAGGAGCTTACCTCTATCTGGGAAACTATGCCCAAGCCATTGAGTATTCACAGCAATATTTAGTCATCGCCCGCGAAATTAAAGACCGCTACGGGGAAGGGAATGCACAGGGCAATTTGGGAGGAGCTTACCTCTATCTGGGAAACTATGCTAAAGCCATTGAGTATGCACAGCAACAGTTAGCCATCGCCCGCGAAATTCAAGACCGCCTTGGGGAAGGTGCAGCACTGAGGAATTTGGGAATCGCTTACAGCTCTCTGGGCAACGATGCCAAAGCCATTGAGTATGCACAGCAACAGTTAGCCATCGCCCGCGAAATTCAAGACCGCCTTGGGGAAGGTGCAGCACTGGGGAATTTGGGAATCGCTTACAACTATCTGGGCAACTATGCTAAAGCCATTGAGTATACACAGCAGACTTTAGCGATCGCCCGCGAAATTAAAGACCGTCGAGGAGAGGGTCTGGCATTGGGCAATTTGGGAGCCGTTTACATCAATCTCGGCAACTATGCCAAAGCCATTGAGTATATCCAGCAACAGTTAGCCATCGCCCGCGAAATTAAAGACCGCCAGGGGGAGGGTATGGCATTGGGCAATTTGGGAATCACTTACCTCTATCTGGGCAACTCGGCCAAAGCCATTGAGTATGGGCAGCAGAGTTTAGCCCTAGCACGCGAAATTAAAAACCGCCAGGGGGAGGGTTTGGCGCTCAACAACCTCGGAGCGGCGTTCTTAAAGGTTAACAACCCCACAGAAGCTGAAAAAATGCTCGTGCAGGGGATTCAAGTTTGGGAATCGATGCGGCAAATGCTCGGCTCCAACGACGCGAATAAAGTCTCCATCTTTGAAGAACAAGCTCGCACCTATCGGACTTTACAACAAGTTCGAGTGGCTCAGAATAACCCGATCGCCGCTTTAGAAATTGCAGAACGGGGACGTGCTCGTGCCTTTGTCGATCTCCTGACAGAGCGCTTATCAACTGGTGAAGCCAATCCGGTCATCGCCTCTGCTCCCAACGGCGAGCAAATCCGCCAAATCGCGAAAGCACAGAACGCCACTTTGGTGCAGTATTCCATCATCTACGACAACTTCCAGATTGAGGGCAAACAAGTAGGGCGAGAATCCGCCATTTACATTTGGGTGATTCAACCGACAGGCGAAATCACATTCCGCGAGGTAGACCTCCAACCCCTCTGGCAAAAGCACAACGCCTCTCTAGCCAGCTTAATTATTGGCAATCAAGAATTCCTGGCTGTTCGCAGTCGCAGCAGTCTTGGCTC